>JAGLYT010000048.1 GCA_023132075.1 bacterium | reverse complement strand
AGTATTTGACCTTCCGGGTAAAATAAATTCGATTCAAGAACCAAAAAAAGGGTTTGGTCAAGGCGGTTTTATAATAATATCAGGAAAAAAAAAGAGAACTTATTTATTATAGCAGTTTTGTATTATATCTATCGGAGGATATTTCCTTTTTAAAGATGATGAAATACTGTCATAACTGCCATACAATCTGGGAAGGGTTTAATCAACCCGGAAGAAGAGATACCTGCCTTAAGTGTGCTGAGGATTTGCATGTTTGTTTAAATTGCAGATTTTATGACCAACACAAAGCAAACCAGTGCCAAATTAATAATATAGATCCGGTGAAAAATAAAGATAAAGCAAATTTTTGTGAGCAATTCCAGTTTGCTGATAAACCCCTACCCGAAAAAAATAAAGATAAAACAGACCAGGCAAGGGAACAATGGAAAAAATTATTCAAAAAGAAATCTTAGTTGAATGCAGTGCCGATTACAAATATCCCGGTGTTCCCAAAGTGGTAATTATTGATAAGAATATATACAACATTGAAAAAATTATTAGCAGGATGCGGACACCGGAAAAGGAAATTTTTAATATTAGATTGGATAATGGGAAAAAATGTAAAATTTCATATATTGCTAAATCGGATAAATGGATGCTGGAGATAATAAAAGAGAAAATTTAAATTGTAACATAGGAGATTTGTATGATTAAGGAGTTAGTTTTAAAAAATAGGAGTTACCGCCGATTTTATCAGGAGGTTAGTATAGAAACTCAGGAATTGAGAGAACTTGTAGATTTGGCCAGGCTCTCTGCCTCCGGAAGTAATTTACAGCCGTTGAAATATATCCTTTCGTGTGATGTAAAAAAGAATGCTTTGATTTTTTCCCATCTTGCCTGGGCAGGTTATCTTAAAGACTGGGCCGGTCCGGAGGAGGGGGAAAGGCCTTCGGCATATATCATTATTTTAGGGGATAAACGGATAAGAGAGTCCTTTGGTAGTGACCCGGGGATAGCGGCTCAAAGTATTTTACTGGGTGCGGTGGAGAAAGGTTTAGGGGGATGTATGATTGGTTCGATAAACCGCCAGGGGCTCAGAGATTCTTTCCGAATATTGCCTTGCTATGAAATACTCATGGTTTTGGCTTTGGGGAGGCCTAAAGAAACAGTGGTGATAGAGACAGTAAAACCTGCCGAAGATATAAAATATTGGCGTAACAGTGAAAAAGTACACCATGTGCCCAAGCGGTCTTTGGATGAAATGATTATAGAAGAATAAAAGGTGTCTTTTCCGAAATCAACGAAAAAGCCTTATTTTATATAGGTTATAATGGGAAAAGAGTATATTTTTAAGGCAATGTGTGTTCAGTATGACTGAAAAAGGAATCTTGTTATTATTACAGTTGCATTACAGTCATATTACATTAATGTATGGATACAAATATTTAAAATCCTGTGAAATATTACTAACAATTGTGGAAAACTTACAGTAATATTAATATTTTGTTCGTTGAAAATGCTGACTTTTTAGAGATAAGCAACCTTTCCTAAAACCTATTAACAATGGCCGTTGGTATCATTTAATTTATTTTTTTCCTGCGGATTTTTGGTCAATTAATCCCATAATGGCAGATAAAATTATCACTGTAGTTAAAAAGCAGGCGCCTACCCCGATGAACATTGCTGCACCTAAGCTGGCAAATCCCCTCCAGATGGAAAACATCAAAGAACCGAAAGCCAACATCGTGGTAAGACTGGTAATAAAAATAGCTTTTCCGGTGCTGGCAAATATTTTATCAATAGCATTTTTTCCTTCTATTTTCCAGCGGTGCATAATATGTACCCCATCATCAATACCAATACCTACAATCATCGGTAGTCCCATAACATTCAGCATGGTAATCTGCATACCGATGACTTTCATTATTCCTAACATCCAGAATAAGCCGGCAATCAAGGGAATCATAGCTATTAAGGCGTCAACAGGGCTTCTAAAATCAAGCCACAAAAGAATAAAAACCATAAAAATGGTAAGGATTAAAGCGTTTCTTCCATCCCGGGCAACAATATCAATAACCGCCCGGAAGATAACCGGCATCCCGGTAGCTTTTTCGCTGGTTTTTTCTAAGTCATCGGAAAAGCGGTCCAGAAATTCTAAGTCCTGCCAGATGTTCATTGAGGGGAAAGCAGTTACTAAAAACCGGGTGCGCTCTTTATTAGAATATCTGTCTAAAATAGAAACAGGTAAATCTTTTTGTCGGATAATTTCCTCTGAACACATACGCAAAGCAGTTTTTTTAAAATAAGGGGAAAAAGAGTTTTGAAAGGTTTCCAATTTCGGGATACCGGCAGTTTTATGCTGATGAAGAAAATTAATTAATTTGCGGATAATATTAATTGATTTAGGCTGGTCAGGGTCTCCGGTGATTTTACTGCATTTATTATCTATTTTATCCTGGCCGCCTAAATAAGCCATATCCTGCATTTCCATTACATTCATTTCTAAGCGTTCTAACTCTTTTAATAGGTTATCCATCTTTGTCAGGGAGAATGACTGATTTAACGTTGAAGCCAGTAATGATTTTTTTATTTCCAGAATGTGGGGTATTCTTTTTTTCTGCTCTTCTTCTGCGGGGAAATAAAGTGATATGTCTTCTATGGAAGCAACAGAGGGAAGTTCCTTTATTTTTTTAGCCAGTTCCCTTGATTCTGCAACACTGTCGGCTAATATCATCGCATAATCAATACTAAGGTCAAATTTTTCCAATATAACATCCTGTAATTCAACAGAATCCAAACCCTTGGGTTCCATATTCATATAGTTTTGGTCGAAGGTTATTCTGAGGGCAGAAAATACCAGAAAACCGGTAACCATTAGTGAAATAATAATGGTTAAGCGATATTTTTTACTTAAAAGGCCGCCTATTTTACCCAGTATTTTTAGGGAAATATCTTTAGGCCCGACTATCTTTTTTAATTTTCCTGTTTTAATTTTTTTCTCCAACCTTTTTTCTCTCAGGACCAGTAAAGCCGGTAAACATAAAAAAGTAACTACCATAATAGTCAGCAGTCCACTGCCTGATACAATTCCCAGTTCTTTCATTCCCCGGGAGCGGCAGATTATCAGGGTAAAAAAAGCAACTGCGGTAGTGATAGCGCCGGTGATAATCCCTTTACCGCTGTTGAGAAATGTTTCCTGCAGGGAATCTTCAATAGGGAGGCCCAGTGACCTGTTTTCAGTAAAGCTGGAGATAATATGAATAGAAAAATCAATACCCAATCCGATTAAAATTACTCCCATCATCGAAGTCATTATATTTAATGTTCCTACAGTAATAGCAGTAAGGCCAACTACGCAGATAACCCCAAAGAGCAGATTTAATAAAGCAAAAAGAGGAGCTATCCACATTCTAAAAGCCAATACCAGTAATACATAAATAGCAATAAAAGCAATAAGAGTAGAAATACCTAAGCTTTGTTCGCTGTAGACCATTTCATCCCGCTGAATAGGAACCATGCCGGTAAGTCCTGCCTGAACCCCGTCAAATTTTTTCATCAAATTATCGATTATTTCCTGAACAGTGTTGGTTCCGGTAACGACTTTATTTATATCTACCATCGTAAAGTTGGGGATGACATTTAAGATTAAGGCCTGCTTATCATAAGAGAGCATATATTCTTCCCCGGTAAGCAGTTTATCTGCAGATTGATGAACATCTTTTAGTGGAACAGAATCGCCGGAAAGATGTTTTTGTATTACTTTTATAAAATTTTCTATTCCGTCTAAAAACATAAAGGCGCTATCTTCTTTTTCACGGGTGGAGATAGATTCTTCCCGTTGAATATATTCCTTTTCCAGACTGGTATTGATATTGGTGAGTAGAGGCAGGAGATTGGGGTTTTTGAAAACATCTTTCATATTTTTTAAATCATCTGCTTTAATCAACATTAATCCGTGTTCTTTAATAAAACCCGTTTCCTGTTTATAATCGATCCGTTTAAAAAAAAGTTTCCCGTCTTTAGGGTCTATTTGTTGCGCTATTTGTGGAACTGCGGCCTCAGCAAAAGCTTTTATTTTTTCTTCTTCACCCTGCACTACTACTACAATACTGGTAGCCGATACAAATTCATCAAGTACTTTATTAAACTGGATAGTCCTTTTGTCTTTTGCCGGCAAAAGATCTGACCATCGCATAGTATGCTTTATTTTGATAGCCATTATCCCGAAGAGTACAGTGAAAACAAGAACAAATGACAGCATTTTCCATGGATGGTTTGAATGCAGTCCGGCTAATGATTTAAGTATTTTGTTGCGCATAAGTAAGTAATCCTTTTGGAAATAAAGTTATTTAATAAAAACAGAGATAGGGTTCTTTTACTTAAAAATATACCTGTAATCTCGCTGTTCCGCCATCTCCCAATGTCCGGTCATAGTTGGTTCCTTTTTTACCCAGATTAAAATTTAGAAATACCGATAAGTCTACATTTTCAAATAAGCTATAAGTAAAAGAAGGAATTAACGAAAGACTGCCATCGTTGAGACTGGTAATTACGGAAGTTCCCGCAGTAATTAAGTCAGTCATTGGATGGGTAAGAGAGGCGTATATTTGGTCCCGGGATATAGTTTTTGTCTGGGCGGTAATGAATTGCAGCCAGTCATTTAAATCGTATTTTTTATAATCATCTTTGCCCCCGGTATTACGGTAATACTCGCACATAATATAGGTTCCCCCGATAAAAGTGTAATCAATTCCGGTAACAGATTCATAAAAATCATCCGTGTCTTTAATAAGATTGTAAGCATATTCTCCCCACACACCCAGCCCCAGAAATTCGCCCACAAAATCCCCTCCCAGAATTTTTCTTTTTTGGGTTGTATCATCAAAAGTAAAATAATCAGTAAACAAAAATTCTTTTTCTATGCCAATAAACGCATAATCAAAATGTCCTAATTTTCCTTTAATGCTGATTAACTTTCCGGAATTTTCCGATGTGTTTTCCGGGGAATAGATTAATAGTACGCTGTATTTGTTGTTAATCGGAAAGTCAATACGATAAGCATTATGCCCCGGCTGTTCATAAGCAGGGTCGAGTAAATCCTTATAGTTAAAAACATCCGTGGGGTTCCAGGCATAGCCGGTTCCCAGGGATATTTGTTGTTTTCCCATGGTTATATCGGCATACTTAAAAGAAAGTTTGATATAGGCGTTATCCAGGATGATATCATCTTCGTATAAAATGTCGTATGATTCGGTTTGGGCAGCAGGAACGGCATTACTTATTGTCGTGGGAATATATTCCAGCATATTCCATTGAGTTTTCCCTGAATACTGAATAAAATTATAATTAGCTCCAAAAGTTACAGACTTTGAATATTCACATTTAAAATCTATGCGTAATTTATTGGAAGAAAACTGGTAAAAATCATCATTGGAAGAAGTGCCGGTAAGCTGGGGTTGGAAATAGCCGTAAATATCCAGTTTAGAAGCGTATAAATGCAAAGGCAGTAATAGTAAATACAAAGAAATAATGAATATCTTTAAAATACAAAAAGAATCGTGATCGGATTTCATTTTTTTAAATTCCTTTCAGAAAAAATAGAATCATCCAGATCTAAATTATATTTTATTTCCAGCAGTTCCATGCTCGTTTGGGTATTATCGGTTTTGTTATACATCGTCATTTTCATCCCGGTGGGAACGCCGTCGATATCTTTTATTTCATACTGGATTAAAACTTTTTTAAGGAATTGGGGGTCTTTCCTGGCGTAATAATTCATGGCGACAGGAAAGAAATTATCTTTAATTATCCACATAATTAAGCGGGAATATCCGGCATCACTGTCTTTTTTCTTTTCCAGTTCGATTTTGTAGCAATTATAATTTTCTTTTTTCTCTTCGCCCAACAGTTTGTTTTTATATTCATCAATAAAAGCATCTCCTGAGCCCATATCTTCGTAGGAAAAATCACTGCCTTCCCAATTTTGTCTTTTAGCATGGGTGGCTAATTTGCGTACTCTTTTCGTACGCGGGAAATAAGCCCAGATATCATCGGCATTATTGAGCATCAACATTGCCTGCCCTTTTGCCCGTTTAGGTTCTAAATAGCGGATGAGATTTTTTTCTCCCCGGTCTTTAGTGAAAGAATCATAAATAAAAGTTCTTTCTTTTCCGGAGGAAGTAATAATAGTTATCTTTGCCTTTGCCTGTGCTGTTTGAGGATTGATGACATCATTCATTTTATTCACAATTTCCTGGGAGGTAAGAGTTTCTGCGTATGTTTTTATAATTGGAAAATTAACTAAAGATAATAAGAGTAATGGAAAAATAATTTTATTGGCCATTGGTTTCTCCCTGTTGTAATTTTGGAGTTGCTAGTATATCTTTTTTAACATAGTTTTGTTGCTCTGTCAAGGGGGGTGGGATACATTCATAGCCTGTATGGGACTTATACTAAATTTAATTGCTTTCAAAAAGGAATTTTGTTAAAATTAAAACTATATTATTTTTTCTTTTGAAAACAAAAAGCAAAACTTCGAAGATTATCGGGAATAATACTTTTATTGATATTTCTTATTATGACTGAGACCCGGGGTGTCTCGATTCCTTCTAGTTGAGTTAAATCTTTACTTTTTTCAGGGTTATGGGTTTTTGTAATTTATTTGATTATTGCAACTTATTGATTTAATTTAAAACAGAACGACTTAAAAATTACTTTTTAAGGTAGATTATATGGAGAAAAAAGAGAGGAACTTGACACATCAGTTGATAATAATTTCTACCATACTTCTAATTTGCATTTTACCCGGGGTAGATTTTGCCCCGGAGGCGGAACAAAACCCAAACCAAAAAATCAAAGCTATCTATGGACTTAACTACAAAGATAAATACTTTAAAGGAAAAGATATAAACCAAATTGTACAGGAATTAAAGAGCAGGGGAATAAACGCTCTTTTTGGCGATTACCGCAATAAAGAATTAATTAACGCTTTACATAAAAATAATATGTATTTTCTTGTTGAGGTCAGTATTTTTGTAGGTGAACGTTATTGGGAAAAACACCCTGAATCAAGGCCAATAAATGTTAAAGGGGAGAAAATCTCTAAGGTTAAATGGTATGCAGGCTTATGTCCCAACCAGGAAGACCTAAGAAAAGAAAAATTGGCTAAGATTAGACAGTTGATAACAGATTATGATATTGACGGAGTTTGGCTGGATTTTATTCGTTATCCCTGCCACTGGGAAGTACCGGAACCAATATTGGAACAGACCTGTTTTTGTGAGCAATGTTTAAAAATTTTTCAGAAAGAAACAAAAATAAAGATTCCCCAAATACTAAAAACAACAAAAAGCAAGGCAGAGTGGATCCTTAAAGAGCACGAAAAAAATTGGACTGAATGGAAATGCCGGAATATAACTTCATTAGTAGAGTCTGTCCGGGAAATAATTAATAAGAATAAACCGGAGATGTTTTTAGCTATGTTTACTGTCCCCTGGAAAACCGGTGACCATAATAATGCGATAAAAAAAATTATTGGGCAGGATTATTCATCCCTGGCTGAATATGTTGATATTTTTTCCCCGATGGTGTATCATAAAATGTGTAATAAGTCCAAAAAATGGATTGCTGATACTACTGATTATGTTGCTCAATTGACAGGTAAAAATGTTTTGCCTATTATTCAAACCAGGGATATTGCAGAGCAAGAGTTCAGTTTGATGATTGATACTGTTACCGGCAGTAAAGCAAAGGGCGTGATTATATTTAGTTCAAAGCATTTATTAGCGGAAGAGATGCTTAGTATTCTTGAAAAAGACGTAAGCAATGAAAATAAAGCGTATGATAATCAGAAATAAACTTTGTGTAGGTCCGTCTTAGATAAACTTTTTTAATAAAATTCTGAAGTAAATATATTTCTTTTGCTTTCAGGAGGAGTAGACGTGGATGAAGAGCAATTCAATATTAAGATGACGGAACTAAAGAACTTTTAAAAAATTCCGTTTTCGGAGATATAGAAATAAAAATAAACTATTCCTATGAAAATAACCAATCTAATGATGCGGTTTATAATTATTCTAATAATATTATTTCGCTCTTCTTAGTAACCTGGTTTTAAAGCTCTTCCAAAGACCAATTCCGAATTAGCATTGAAATTATTACTTATAAATTTCACCTTGACAAAGGGATAAGACTGCGATAGATTTACTAATATAATAAAAAAGAAAATAGTGCGAAAGGCAATCTTATTCTCTATCATAAAATAAATAATTCGATTATTTTAATTTTTTAGTGAAACAGAACATAATAATCAAGGGATTCTTTTTTGTTGATAATATTTAAACAAAACATAGAGGGGGGATTATATGTGGAATGCTTTGCTGGGTATTTTGTTAATTATATTATGTGTCTTAACGGGTAAGTTGATGATTCTTTTAAGGGCTGAGGAACGGGTTAAGAAATTCTAATTTCATATTTCAAGGGTTGGAAGAAGGCCTATGATTTGTCCTTGACAAATGGATGAATAGGGGATAGTTTTATTAGTGTAGGGAACAAAATAGTCTGATAAAGGCAAACCG
Source organism: bacterium (assembly GCA_023132075.1). GTDB lineage: Bacteria > CBDUZB01 > JAGLHV01 > JAGLHV01 > JAGLHV01 > JAGLHV01. The sequence goes on along the minus strand of JAGLYT010000048.1, from coordinate 389 downwards.
TAAGAAATTATGGGACGCAAAGCTACGGGTCTGGAGGGAGAAAATTCCTATGATCGCCGGGTTACCGAAGATAGAAAAAAATAAATTAAATAATAGCCGGTTTGTCGTTCATAAAAACGATAGATCGGTTTTTTTATTTAAAAAAACCTGTCCCGCCTGTGCGCGGGGACAGGTTAAGGAGGGAGAATATGGGAAGAACTAAAGAAAATAAATTATGTTTTGTTCAATTTATACATCCCGGCGGTGAACATACGCCGGATGATAATGATAATATTAAAAATTGGAATAAAGGAAAGCATAAAACAAAATTTGTCAAAAATTTTGGAAAATATTTATCATTAAAAGGTAATAAGCGGCAGGAACAAATAGGAGATATTATCTTTTGGTGT
>JAGLYT010000047.1 GCA_023132075.1 bacterium | reverse complement strand
AGATAGAGATAAGAGATTTAAAAGACCTTACATTATTAAATAAAATTGTCAAAGAACTGGATTTAAAATTGACCGATATGGAGTTAAAAGATATCAGGTTAGAAATAATAAAAATAAAGTTTCTGGAAATATTAAAGATTGAAGGAAAAGAGTTAAAAGACATAAAAATTGACGATATTAAAGAGTTAGTCGACCGGTTTGGTTTAGAAGGAGTAGATATAAGTGCCCTTAACTTTAAAGTATTCAAAGCGAAGATATTGGAATTAGCAAAGGTAGAAAGTGTTGATCTAATAAAGTTAAAAGAGTTAGCTTTGGAATTTGGTATAAAAGATTTGACCGATGTGCAGCTTAAAGAACTTAAGCTGTCTATTTGTAAGCTGCAGATATTTGAAGGGTTGAAATTGGGAGACGCAAGCTTAACTTTGGGTGATTTTATTTTAGGTAAAGTGGAGATAAGATTTAGAGAGTCCGGTCTGAGCATAGAGGGATTAGCCAGGAAATTCGATATAGATTTGAACTCACTTAAATTTGAACTATTTAAGGAAAAAATACTTGAGCAGTTTAGTGTTAAAGATATAAGGAATATAGAGCTTAAAGACCTTCAAAAAGCTCTGGCTGATAATTTTGGTTTGGAATTATCCCCCAAGCAGTTAAGCGATATAAAAACAGCCTTACTTGAAATGAAATTGGTAGAATTAGCTAAAATCAAGGAAATAACCAGGGCAGAGCTTAATACTCTAATTAAAGACTGGAAATTAGATAAGGTAGAGATAAAGGCCCTGGAGACAAAAGCGTTGGAACTGACTTTGTTGAAGATGTTTGAAGTGGAAATGTTTGACATGAAAAAGATAGAGATAAAAGATTTAAAAGATATTGAAGTATTAAAGGCTGTTGTCAAAAAACTGGATCTAAAATTAACCGATATGGAGTTAAAAGATATCAGGTTAGAAATAATAAAAATAAAGTTTCTGGAAATATTAAAGATTGAAGGAAAAGAGTTAAAAGACATAAAAATTGACGATATTAAGGAGTTTGTTAAGGATTTGGGTTTAGAAAGTGCAGATTTAAATGCCCTTAACTTTAAAGTATTCAAAGCGAAGATATTGGAATTAGCAAAGGTAGAAAGTGTTGATCTAATAAAGTTAAAAGAGTTAGCTTTGGAATTTGGTATAAAAGATTTGACCGATGTGCAGCTTAAAGAACTTAAGCTGTCTATTTGCAAGCTGCAGGTATTGGAAGGGTTGAAATTAAATAAATTACTTTTTGGAAAAGAAATTAAAGGAGATATATTCAGTTTTATTAACGGAGAATTTGAAATAAAATTTGGCGGAAAAGAGATGGACTTGAATATGTTAGCTGAAACGATGGGGTTGAAGTTAAGAGATTTTAAATTTGAGCTCTTTAAAGAGGAATTAGCAATAATGTTAAAAAACAAGGAAATAAAAGATATAAAAGACATTCAGACTCTGGCGAATAAGTTTGATTTGAAATTAAATGCGAAAGAAATGAAATTACTGAGTCTTGATTTGTTGAAATTGGAATTAAAGGATTGGATTAAATCGGATGTAGGGAAAATAGATGTTCAGGCTTTTGCGGATCAATTTGGGATAAAATTGAATCCAACAGAACTAAAAACCCTTAAAATAGAAGCACTTAAAATAAAGTTGCTGGAAATATGCAAAATCAGAGATTTAAGAGATGTAGAGATAAAGGAGATTGCTAAAGATTTGCTGGATTTAAAACTGAAGCCAAAAGAGATAGATGCTCTTAAATTAGAAGTATTAAAGGTAAAATTAATTGAGTTAGCTAAAATAAATGATCTAAAGGAATCTGATATCATGGCTTTAGCTGAAAAATTTGGTTTAGATTTAAAGCCGGAAGAAATAAAGATGGTTAAATTAGAGGCATTAAAAATAAAATTAATTGAGTTAGCTAAAATAAAGGATTTAAAGGATATAGAGCTTGAGATTAAAACTTTAGCTGAAAAATTTGGTTTAGATTTAAAGCCGGAAGAAATAAAAATGGTTAAATTAGAAGCATTAAAAACAAAATTAATTGAGTTAGCTAAAATAAAGGATCTAAAGGAATCTGATATCATAAGTTTAGCTAAAGAATTAGGTTTAAAATTGGATGTGAAAGAAATAAACAGTCTTAAACTGGAAGTATTTAAAACCAGATTATTGGAAGGTAAATTATTTGAGGGGTTGAGGGATTTTAAGGGTGATATGTTGAGTTTTCTTAAAGGAGAGATGAAAATAGATGGATTGGATATACATATGTTTGCTAAGAAATTAGACATAAAAGTAAAGGACTTCCAGGTGCAGCTACTCTTAGAAATTTTAGGTAAGGACAAACTTTCTGTTTTGCTTAAGGAAGGGGTTATAAGATTAGAAGGAAGGGATATTACGCTTAATGGATTAGCCCAGGAATTAGGCTTGGAAGTGACATCTTTAAAAGTGGAATTGATTAAAGCATATATGTTGAAGATGAAACTGAAAGAAGCGGGAGATCTAAAAATGTTTCTTGAGTTTACAAAATATCTGGACGAGGTTGAAATTAAGAAAATAGCAAAATCGAAAATTAGGGAAATGCTTACTACTCTGGAAATAGAAGCATTAATAAATATACTCACAGAGAAACGTTTATCCGAATTGAAAGCTAAGGATGGGCTTACCAGGATAGAAACAAAAGAATTAGAAGCCGTACCCACAAGCGAAAATTTATATAAGGATGTAATATTGGAAATAGCTAAAAAAACCGGACTTAAAGAAGAAGCATTGATCAATTCTATAAAAAATGAACTTAGCAAGCGGATAGAAAAAGGTGATGTGGTAGCAGCTAAATACATACTAGATTCTTTATTTAAAAACTTAGAGGGAGAAGCAAAAATAGAAAAAATAGAAAAAATGTTTAAAGAAGGAGCACTTAACGAAAACGGTTTTAAAATAGAAATGACTACAGAATTTAAAAAGAGCTTAATTAAGTTGTTTTTAGAAGATTCCAGAATATCATCGTTGTTAAAAGAAAAATTGATAGAGGCTGTTTTTAAAGGAAAGGAAGATGTTGTACTTGAATTATCCAATGGGAAGCAAGTAAAGTTAAAATTGGAAGATATAATAGACTCTAAAGAGATAAAGGAAATGATTGCCGATAAAATTATTAACAATGAAATTAAGTTTGAGAATACTAAGAGGGCAATAGAAATTCGGGAGAAGGCACACAGGATTAAATATGAACAGGAATTTATTAGAATGTATGATAAAATGGCTGAAATCACTCTTGAAATAGAAATAGCCAAGAGAAATGGTGATTATAAATTAGCAGACCAGAAATGGGGAGAATACCGGAAAATTGAAAAACAAGCGGCAACGGTGGATATAGTAGTTGAATATGGGCGTAAAATAGAGGAGACAAGGCAGGAAATAAGACAGGAAATGATAGAAGGTGGATTAGAGCTTAAGATAAAAAAACTGGAAGCTAAGCTGGAATGTCTTCAGCTTGGATGGAAAATAGCCCAGCTTCAGGCAAAGAAAGCGGGCTTGAATATAAAAATTTCAGAACCAAGGAGTATGAGGTCTTTACAAAAGGAACTTAATAGTGCAACTAGAAAATTTGAACAGCTGCGAGACAAATTAGAGAGCGAAATGGTGGAAACGACTTGCAATTTTGAGAAGTTACCGGGAGAGCAAAAGAATGAAATAATAGATTTGATTAATGAGAAAAAAATAGATCCCAAAAATTTCCCGGAATTTGAAATAGAGGGAACGGCATGGAAACTTACCAGAGAAAATATTTTAATTATAAAAGAGCTGTACGGAATTAAAGGAAAATACGCTGAATTAGCGGGAAAAATGTACCGGTCAAAACACATGGATATAAAAAGCCTTAAAGACCAATTGTATGAAAAAGGTATGGAATCGAAAATAGAAAGAGGTGAATCTGTAATAGTTAAAGCTGGTGATATAAAATTCGAAATAACAACGATTAAGGATTTGAAAGATGCTAGATTATTAGTTGATGCGGTTGTTTTAGCCAATAAGGGATTACTTTACCATATTATTGTAGCTAAACTGCAGATTAGTGATGTTAAATTAGAAATCAGCAAACTTAAAAAAGAAACCGGCATAAAAGATCTCAAAGAAGTCGAAATAGAAATAAAAAAAATGGAAGGAATAAAAAAATTAGAAAGCAAGCTGAATGATATAAAAGATTTAAGATCACGGTTTGAGGAGATAAAAGATATAGAGATAAGAATAGAACGTTTAGAAAAAGAGGCAGGAGACATTTATGGAGTCAAATGGAGAAATAATTATGACGCTTTTAAAAAAGATTTTAAGTTATCACACGAATTATGGGCAAATTTTATGGAAGGGAAAAATAAGAGTGCTTTAGAGGGAACGCTTTTTAAAGACACAACTGTTGGGATTGAGTGGGCAAGATTGTGTGAAGAATATGGTATAAAGAAAAGACTCAATTCGAAGCAAATAGAAAGGTTGATTACAGAAATAGATCCGGTTGCTATGAAGACTGCTTTAGTAGAACAGGTAGCCAGAATTTTTGCTAAAGAAGGATGGGACCATAAAGGGCTTAACCCATTAAAGTTTAATCAGCAAAGAGCAATGATTGCTGAAATGTTACGGGATCACACTGTAGCTTTAGGGACTTCGGCAGGAAAGACCTTAGGTTTTGAATTGGAGATAGCTTTAAGGCATTTGTTAAAAGGGGAAGAGATGAAAGCAATGCTGGTTGTGGAAAAAACCTCCGCTATTGCAAAAATGATAGAAGGGACTTTAGATCAAGGGACGCTTAAGCATATGGAGTTAATGAAGAATTTTGGGTTGGAGTTGGTTAATGGGGATATTCTTTCTTTACAGGGTAAGCTTGGTGAGACAGCACTTGCGTTAGCACTTAAGGATTCCAAAACAGTGGTTATTTTTAGTAAGGATACTTTAGGCCATTTATATAACCGGATTGATTCTCCAATACTAATGAAAGCTTTAAAATCTCAGAATGTAGTCAGATTCGATGAAATTCATATGTCTTTAACCGAACGAATAAGTTATATTGTCGGAGGGGAAAGGACACGAGCACTTAAGCCTCCCGATTGCCGTGAAATGATAGATGTTTATAGGGAAATTGACCGGATGATTGACAAGGGGGAATTAAAAAAGGGTACCCTGAAGCAAGTGGAACAAAATAAAGCAGATTTTTATATTGATGTCAGCAAAGAATCTAAAGAGTATGCTTTAAGTGATAAGGCAATAAAAAAATTACAAGACAAGGGTTTTGAATCTCATCAGATTGATGCGGCATTTCGTGCCAAATTTCTTTCCGAGGGGGAATTTAGTGTCGTAATGCCAGGAAACATAGAAGCCAAAATAGCAGGAAGAGAAGTAGGAGAGATTATTCCTCGTACCGGTGGAAAAGCCGAATATGCTCAGGTAATCAGTGAGCCTGCTTATTTGATCTCTCTGGCTTGTAAACATGCTAAAGATACTCTTCAATCAGCTGCTAAGGATGCTCAAAAAGTGGATATTTCGGTAAAATATATTATGAATAAATATAAATTGAAGGTTTCCGAGACTAAAATGCAGACATCATTAGCCGAGGTTATGCATAGAAATGTAGGGGATTCCTATGCCGGGGCAACAGGGACATTAAGAACAGCGGAAGATTTATATTTAGCTCATATTGGAAGAAGAACTATGGATATTAGTGGTTCTTACCTGGACTTCAGAAAGGTTAAAGAAATAAAAAAACTTGAGGTTGATCAGGTAGCTAAAGATGTTTTTAAAAGTTATCTAGAGGGAGGGAAGGAACTTGTCGGCATAATTGATGCGGTGATGTATGAGCAGGTAAAAGCAAGGTTGGAATTTTTGTTTAAGGATAAATATGGAGAGATTGAGGGGAAGATTAAATATGAAAAAGTAGTCAGAGAAATCGGACCGAATACACCGGAAGCAATGATTAATAAATACGCAAAGTTTGAAGGTGATGCACGAATTATTATCTCTAATGAGCGGGGTTTGACCGGGGTTGATTATAAAGGGAATATAAATTTACGGCTTTTCGGAGTGGAGAGATTTACCCAGGACTTACTTATTCAGGCGATGGGGAGAATTCGCCGGAATCCAAAAGAGTTAGGAGATATTTATTTCTATATTAATTCAGACATTGCCCTGGAAGTAAAAGCTAAGTATAAGTACATAAATAATTTAGATATAGGTAAAAAAGTAGAGAATTCAATAGCAAGCGCAAAAAAAATTAATGAAAAACTTAATCCCGAAACAATGAAATTAATTACTGAGGTTGTTCTCCTGCAGCAGATGATTGTTAGATCAGAAGGATTAAAATTTCAAATCCGGGAAACCTTGTGGCATAAAAACGGCATTATGGTATTGAAAGATTTAATTGAACATTACAATCGTAAAGATCTGGAAGGTATAGACGGTATGAAAGACAAAGCCGATATAGTCAGCAAATTCCTGGAAGAAAGAGTGCTTAATGTTAAAAGGAATGATGTAGATTTATCGCTAAAGAAGATGCAAAAAGACTTTGAATTTACGCGCGAAACAGTGTTTAAAACCGGAGAAAAGATAGAAATTCTGCTTACGGAATTGTCTAAGGATAAGGGTTTGGATGCTCATGCCAGGATAAAGTTAGACATTAAAATAAAAGAGATAAAGGATGGGATAAAAAATTATGATAGTTTAAAATTCGAAGGAAAAGAAACTTTATCTTTTGCTGAAGCGAGAACTTTTAGCGATATGATTAAAGTAGCCAGAAGTTTCGAAGGTACCGGACCTAAAGACATAAAAATTTTAGAAAGTAGGGCCGGAAAATTACAAAATCAGGTAGAATCGGTCAGGGTTGAACAGGTAGCCAACAAAGTGAAGATAAATGTGGCGGAAAACGCGCGCATCGGGAAGGTAACAAAAGAAGTTGAAGCGTCTTTTAAAAATAATAAAATAAGTAAAATTACTATTGTGATGCCGGAAAAAATAGCCATAGACAATACCATACAATTATCGGAATGGGCTAATACTGCTGTTGAAATAAAAGTTCCTTTAACCATTGTGCTTAATAATGTCGATGGGCATCAGGCACTTTGGATGTCTTCAGGTGATACGGTTAATGCTCAGCAGTTGAAAGATGTTTATGCTGAGAAATTAATTAATCCTCTTTTGCATTCAGGGGGAAAGGTTCCATTAATGACCGTAAAATCCAACGATATTAAAGAATTCACTTTTAAACCAGAACAATTGGAAGATATCAATCAGCAGTTTAATCTTGTTACTGAAACGGACCTGTTATCGGTACTTACCACTTCTGAAAAGGAGAAAATAGTAATAAATGTCCCTTCCGTTAACGGTAAAGAAATAGCAGCTAAGATAGTGGATGATTTAAATGTTTGTTTGTATTCTAAAGCTAAGGAAGTGGAAATACGTCCTTTTTCTATAGTTGATGAGAAAGACAATACTTTTTATAGTACGGCAGTGGTTAAGGTAGGGAAAATAAAAGGAATAGAAGTTATCTCCGTAAGCAGTAAACAAATTGATAGTCCGATAGGATTTGCTGTTTTGAAATATATGTTAAAAAAACACGCAGAAATTGGGGATGTAGAAAGGATAGTATTGAATGTCCCTAAAGCAATAAGTAACAGTAAACTGACAATGTTAAAGAATGCACTGGAGAGCACAGAAAAGAGCTATACTATTATTTGGGGAAAGACAGCAAGAACCAGAGAAATAGCTGTCATTAAACAAGGGGAAATAGAAATGCCCTGTATTAATGATCCGAAACTTCGAGCCTGGGTAGAAAAATCTTTGGTAGAACGGGCTTTGAATCTTGATCAACGGAGAGAAATAAAAATAAAAGAAATAAATGATCAGAAACAGATACCTTTTATGCAGGAACTGCATCAACAGATGCAACAGCAACCAATACTGAATCCATATATTATTCCAGGAGTAAATTTTGGGGTTCCTTTTACTAAACTCAACGGGATATTAGAAATAAGGCAGGGAACTTTACCAATTTCAGAAAAAGTATATAGTGTAATTAGAGTGAACTCACTTACTTCTCAAAATATGGAAGCGGTAAAAATACAAATTAAAGAAATAGCCGAGCAGTCTGATTATGTGAGTATAGAATTGCGTGATGTTAATAAAAAAGTGATAGATTTAGCAACGGTGAGAGATTGGGCGATGGAAGAAATAGGAAATAATCCGGCACAACGACAGGTCAATATAATTGCGGAAGGTAAAGTTTTTGATAGTAATCAGCATCGTGTTTTTGTTGATGATAGAATAAATAAGCTGATTACCGGGGAAGTAAATATGGTCTTTAATCTTCCGAATAATGTTTTAGCCAGCCAGACAAAAATTCCGGGGATTGAGAAGGTTATAAGCATCAATGAACAGGTTAAAGTGAGAATAATAGACCAGGAGGCAGGGATATATGCTTTTGATTTAGGCAAAATAGATAATAAAGCAGAGCTTGCTGAAATCTGGACTCAGATAGCTGAACTTTCGATACAGAAAGTGGTATTAAATACTATAGAAATTTCTTCCAATAATCGTAAGTTTATAATGGATAAGATAGCTGCTGATATTAGTTACTCAAATAAGGAGGTTATTGTTTTAGCTCCCAGGAATAAAATTAATATTTATAATTCTCAAATTGAAGCTCTTTCCAGAGCAGACAGAAGGGTTTTTATTGAACAGATACAAAAGGAATTTTCAAGCAATAAGCAGGTTGAATTAGTCGTCAGAGACGAAATAATTGTGAATATGTTAGAAAACGAGGGGATAGGCAGACAGATAAACTTAGCGGAAATAAAGCAGATAGAGATAAACAGCAAGGGACAGATAGTAGGAAATATAGTTAGTACGCCGGAGGGGATAAAGGTAGTGTTGAGCGTAAAGGACGCAAGCAATTTTAATGCGATAAAAGAT
>JAGLYT010000046.1 GCA_023132075.1 bacterium | reverse complement strand
TAGTCGAATTGATCCTGAGTGACCGAAGGGAGGCGAAGGGTCGCGTGTTTAATTCCTTTTAGCATAGCTGAGAAAAACTCTGTAGTCGAATTGATCCTGAGTACTTCGCTTTACTCAGCATAAATTCCCTTAAAGGGAGACGAAGGGTCGTGTGTTTAATTCCCCGCAGCGTGCTGCGGGGTAGTTGATTTTGTTTAGTTTATATAAAATTTGAATTGAGAAAGCTTTATTTATGAAAATAAGAGATATTATTGAAAGTAAGGGAAGGACCGTTTCTTTCGAATTTTTTCCTCCAAAAACACAACGTGGAGAGGATGTTCTTTTTGAAACAATAAAAAGATTAAGTGTTTTTAAACCTGATTATGTTTCCATAACTTATGGTGCAGGTGGAACTACTAAAGATAAAACTATGTCTGTTGTAGAACGAATTAATAGGGATAATCCTTTTAGTGTAGTTCCGCATTTAACCGGTATAGGGTGTAATAAAAAAGAAATAACAGCGATTGTAGAATATTATAAAAGAATCGGAATAGAAAATATCCTGGCTTTTCGGGGTGATCCTACAGAGGAAACAAGTAAATTACCGAAAATAAAAGATGGGTTTAATTATGCGAAGGATTTAATTGCATTTTTGAATGAATCTAATTCTTTTTGTATTGGTGCTGGGGTTTATCCTGAGGGGCATCCTGATTCACTCGATTTGAATATGGATATGTTTTACACTAAGGAAAAGGTGTCGGCGGGGGCGGATTTTTTTGTTACACAAATGTTTTTTGATAACAGTTTTTTTTATGATTTTCTCCGAAGAGCGGATAAAGCAGAAATCAATGTTCCTATTATTCCGGGTATTATGTTGCTGAATAATTTCCCCAAGGTTAAACAGTTGTCCGGGATGTGTAAAGCAACTATTCCTGTTGAGTTGGATAAGTTAATGGTCAAATATGCGGATTCACCTGAAAGCATACAGAAGGTCAGTATTGATTATACCACTAAACAGTGTGAAGATCTCCTTTCTCAGGGGATAAAACATTTTCATTTTTATACACTTAATCAATGGCAAATTGTATCAAAAGTAATAGAGAACCTTTCCCTAAAAGCGAAATCTTAGTTTTATTAAATATTAAGTATATAAATTAAAAAGCAGATAAGAGTTTTATAAAATATTGTGTATTTTGCGTAATTTTTTGAAAAGCAGTTTAATAAAAAGGAGAAATTTATGGCACAAAATATGATTTTTACCGCTATGGGTAAAGATAAGCCGGGAATAGTGGCGGGAGTATCAAAGGTTCTTTATGAATCGGGATACAACATTGAAGATTCCAGCATGACTTTATTAAAAGGAGAATTTGCAATGATATTAGTAATATCAGGCAAAGAGGATCTTTCCCCTGCCCAATTTAGTAAAAAGTTTGATTCTTTAAAAGAAACATTTGGGTTGTCAATATTTTTACGGGAACTTTCTCCCGACGAATTAGTGCATAAGGTTGATGAACAAGTAAAGATTTATGCCGTTTCTGTTTATGGAGTTGATAAACCCGGAATAGTATATGAAATAACGCAACTATTGGCAGATAAAAATGTAAATATTGTTGATGTTAATACACAGATTGCCGGAACTAAGGAAGAACCTGTTTATGTGATATTGTTGGAGGTGGAAGCTCCTTTGAATATGACCGAAGAACAATTGAGGAAAGATTTGGAAAATGCAGGGATAGACCTTAAAGTAAATGTCAGTATGCATTTGGTAGAAGCTGAGGAATTATAATATGGCTGTGTTAGAGGTGTTACAATATCCTCATGAAATTTTAAAAAAAAAATGTGCATTGATAGAAAAAATTGATAACAAAACTAATCAATTAATTGATGATATGATAGAATCTTTACATTCCTTTCCCGGTTGTGTAGGTATTGCTGCTCCGCAGGTGGGATGTTCCTTGCAACTTATTGTTGTAAATGTATCCGGACATAAAAAAACAACTATTTCTCATGGATTGTTGATGCTTTTGAATCCTGTTATTCGGATGCGGGAAGGAGAAGTGATTAGCAGGGAGGGGTGTTTAAGTTTGCCGGATTATACCGGAAACGTAAAAAGAGCTGTAAAAATCAGTATTTGTGCACAAAATCGCATGGGACAACATATAGAAATGGAAAGTAAAGGATTTGAAGCAATAGTTCTTCAGCATGAGATAGACCATCTTAACGGGATTTTGTTTGTTGATCGAATTATTTCCTTAAAAAATGATTTATTTCGGCGTAAAAAGTACAAGGAGCAAAAAGAATAAATTAAAAATTATTTTAAAAGAGTAAGATAAAAATTTAAACAAATAATATATTTGCTAACGGTTAAACCTGAATGTTTTTTCATTAAATATTAGTCAGATGGATTTTTTCCTCTAATATAAAATTCAGGTTAGATTGTTAGTTGTTTTTTTATAGAGTAGGATTTGTTTTTCTAATATAATTTAATTGATTTTTAAGGGGTTTTTTTGTATAAGTAAATATATTAGACGGACTGAATTTTGGGATAGGGGACAAAAAATAATGAAGCAGGTTGTTCAAAATTATAAAACAGGCAAAATAAAATTAGAAGAAGTTTCTCCCCCTTTTTGTAAATCAGGGGGTATAATAGTGCGTAATATTTGTTCTGCGGTTAGTGTGGGGACAGAGAGATTAATGATTGATATGGCCAAAAAAAGTTTGTTGAGTAAGGCTCTTGCCCGCCCGGATTTGGTTCGGTTAGCTTATCAAAAAGCATTAAAAGAAGGATTTATAAGTGTTTTTAAAGAGGCGATGAATCGTTTGGATGAGTCGATACCGATGGGATATAGTTCAAGTGGGGAGGTAGTAGAAATAGGTGAAGGGGTTGAGGGTTTTAAAGTTGGGGATAGGGTAGTTTGTGCCGGAGCAGGATTCGCCGTACATGCGGAATATATATGGGTGCCGGATAATTTATGCAATAAGTTTTCTGATGAGCTGGATTTTGAATCAGCATCTTTTGGGATGATTGGGGCAATTGCCGTTAACGGAATAAGGAAAGCTAATTTAAGTTTTGGTGAAAATGTTGCCGTGCTCGGTCTGGGATTAATCGGGTTAATTACTGTCCAGATTTTAAAATCTTACGGGTGCAGGGTGGTTGGTATTGACATAGATGAAAGTAAGGTAAAATTGGCTGAAGAGTTAAAAGTTGATTTAGGGTTAAATGCGGATGATGATGATATTTTATCTAAGGTTGAAAATTTTACCCAAAATAATGGTTTTGATGCAGTGATCATTACTGCGGCAAGTAATGATGTAAAACCTGTTCGATTAGCAGAAGATATTTCTCGAAAAAAAGGAAGGATTGTTTTAGTAGGTGTAGCTGATTTAAAACTAACCAGAAAAATTTTTTGGGAAAAAGAATTATCATTTATTGTATCCAGAGCAGCAGGTGTGGAAAACGATTATCCTCCGGAAATCAGCCGTTGGACTCAAAAAAAGAATATTGAACATTTTATTGATCTTTTAGTAAAAAAGAAAGTAAAGATGGATAAGTTAATTACCCATTATTTTGAAATAGAAGAAGCGTTAAAATGTTATGAGATGATTCTTAAAAAGAAAAAAACGCATATAGGGGTTGCTTTTAGGTATGATAACAATTTAAAAATTAATAATGAGGAAAAAGAAACGAAGGTGGTTTTTTTTAGAAAAAGCAGCAATAGCCAAATTTCTGCCTCAAACGTTGGTTTTATCGGAGGAGGAAATTTTTCTAAGAATATTTTGTTGCCGGCTTTAGGAAAAATTCATAAAATAAATTTGGTTGGAATAGCTACCACTAAAGGGATATCTTCCCAACAAGTAGGGAAAAAATTCGGATTCAATTATTGTTCGTCGGATTACAAAGATATTTTATATGACAAATCAATAGGGAGTGTTATTATTTCTACTCCGCACAATCTTCATTCTAAAATGGTTATAGATGCTTTGGAGGCAGGGAAAAATGTTTTTGTAGAAAAACCCCTGTGTATTAATATTAATGAATTAAAACAAATAGTAAAAATATTTAGCCGGTCAGGGCAGAGATTGATGGTGGGGTTTAATCGAAGATTTAGTTCTTTAGCTATGCAGGCTAAGTCCTGTTGGGAGAAAAGAAATACAGCGCTAATGATGAATTATAGAGTTAATGCAGGAAATGTTGCCGATGGACATTGGGTGAATAATGTAGAAATTAGCGGTGGAAGAATTATTGGGGAGGTATGCCATTTTGTTGATTTTTTCCAATTCATTACTGATGCTTATCCCCAAAAAATTTATCTTGAGTCTATTGGAGGTCACCTGGGTAAATATAATGAGAGTGATAATGTTTGCTTGACTATGTGTTTTTCTGATGGGTCGGTAGGAACTATTATTTATACTACCAAAGGGACCAGAGCTTTTTCCAGAGAGCGGGTAGAAATTTTTTCCGAAGATTCGGTGGTAACCATAGAAGATTTTAAAAAATTAACAATAGTTCGAGGGAATAAAAAGAAACAGATTGTTAAACTGTCTCAGGATTTGGGTTATATTAATGAATTAAATTATTTTTTTGATTCTGGCATATTTGAGCAGGAAAAACTTTTTAAGCAATATTTGTATACGACCTTAACTACTTTTAAGGCATTGGATTCTCTTAAAATCGGAAATTGTGTTAAAATAGAATTGGAAGAAATTTTGAAAAAATGATGAAAGTATTATTATTAACGGCTTATTTTCCTCCTGAAATTGGTTCTGCTTCCCACCTTTTTTATGAGCTTGCGGAAAGTTTAGCAAAAAAATATATGGTTACTGTAATTACAGGTTTTCCCAGGTATAATGTTGATAAAAAAAGAATGAAAGACTACAAGGGTAAATTTATAATACGGGAATTAGTAGCAGGTATTAGGGTTATTAGATTAAGAATTCCTCTTTTTTCCGGAAGTATTCCGGTATTTAAAGGATTAAATCAGTTTATTACAGCATTGTTCCTTTTTTTTGCCGGTCTTTTTTTTGCTTCCTGTGACCTTATTCTTCTCTATTCACCTCCTCTCCCTTTAGGGCTTTCCGGATATTTTTTAGGTAAGATAAAAAAAAGTTATGTAGGAGTTAATGTTCAGGATTTATTTCCCCAAAGTGCGATAGACCTGGGTGTTTTAAAAAATAAATATTTGATTAAATTTTTCAAAACCATAGAAAAATTTATTTATAAAAAAGCGGATTTTATTACCGTTCATTCACCGGGGAATAAAAAACATGTAATTAATAAGGGTGCCGGTGCTTACAAAGTAACAGTTATTCCTAATTGGGCGGATACGGATTTAATAAATCCCTCAAATAGATCTAACCGGTTTCGAAAAGAACATTTTTTAGATAATAGATTTGTCGTTTCTTTCGTAGGTGTAATGGGATATTCCCAGGATATGGAAGTTATAATAGAAAGTGCTTTACAATTAAGGGATTGTGAAAAAATATTATTTCTTCTGGTTGGGGGAGGGATTAAAAAAGCGGGGTTGGAAAAAAAAGTAAAAGTTAATAATTTGAGGAATGTAAAATTTTTACCTTTTCAACCCAGGGAAAAATATCCGTCTGTTTTAGCTGCTTCGGATGTTTGCCTGGTTACTCTCAAAGAAGAAGTTAAGACCCCGGTGGTCCCTTCTAAAATTGTATCTATTATGAGTAGCGCCCGTCCTTTCATTGCCGGTATGAATTTTGATAGCGATGCTATTTGTCTTATTAAAGAAGCCGGATGCGGGCTTTGTGTTGAGCCGGGAAACTCACAAATGTTGACACAGGCTATTATGAAGTTATATAATAGCCGTAGTTTAAGAAATGAATTAAGTAAAAAGGGCAGGATGTATGCCCAACAATATTTTTCCAGGGACATTTGTATAGCTAAATACGAAAAAGTATTTAAGGAAATTTTTTGCAGAGGGGATGTGTAAAGGGGAATGATGAAAGAAAACAAATTTTTGAAAGAATATAAAAACAAAAAAATACTTATTACCGGTGGTGCAGGTTGCATTGGAAGTAATTTGGTTTCTGCTTTAGCACGTTTGGAAGTAAAAAAAATAATTGTATTGGATGATCTTTCTTCTTCTGCAAGGTGGAATATTCCAGAGGTGTCTAATCTTACTTTTGTCCAGGGAGATATTTTAAATGAAATGTTGTTGAAAGAGTTATTTTCAGAAGGGCTTGATTATGTGTTTCATTTAGCTGCTTTATTTGCCAACCGGAATTCTGTCGAACATCCTCAAAAAGATTTAATGGTAGGTGGTCTGGGAACATTAAGAATTCTTCAACAAGCTCATCAGTTTGAAGTCAAAAAAGTCGTTTATGCTTCTTCCGGATGTTCTGTATATGGTAATCATGCTCCCCTGCCTTTAAAGGAAGATTACAAGTCGATAAACCTGGATACCCCCTATCAAATTACTAAATTGTTGGGAGAGTTGTATTGTAATTTTTTCTGTAATCATTACTCTTTACCGGTAGTAAGATTGAGATTTTTTAATGTTTATGGTCCTGGAGAAATACCCGGCAAGTATCGAAATGTTATTCCTAATTTTATTTATTGGGCAATGCATAAACAGCAGTTGCCTATTACCGGGACAGGGGAGGAAACGAGAGATTTTACTTATGTGGAAGATATAGTTGACGGGATTTTATCCGGAGGAGTAGTTCCTCAAGCCGTTGGAGAAGCGATAAACCTTGCTTCAGGAAAGGAAACTAAAATTATTGATTTAGCAAAATCAATAAATAAGGCATTAGACAATAAAGAAATAATTTTTTTGGAAAAAAGAAAATGGGATAATTCAACTCGAAGAAGAGCGTCTATTGATAAAGCAAGAAAAATTTTAGGGTATAATCCCGAAGTAGAGTTTTTTGACGGGTTGGAAAAAACAATTAATTGGATTAAGAAAAATTTTACAAAAATTGAAGAGAATATAAAGTTCTAAAATTAAGTACTTTTTTACAATATATATAGAAAAATGTTATATATAAAAAAATTATAAGAATCTCGAAAAGAGAAATAATCATGAGGTCTTGAGGCATATTATTGAAAGAGAGAGTCGTTATCGGTGATATTAGTTTATAGGATAATTTATCAGCAATAATCTAATAAGGAAAATCTAATTGACAAAAGAATGTATTTGTGGTAGTTTTATAAAGAATTAGTTCAATACAGAGGGGGTAATAACAAATGAGACAAGTAATTTTAAAAGTAGTAATTGTGTTGATTTTGGTGGGTTTACCGATTAAACTTAATGCGCAAGAGTATAAAGATGTAAGCCCTAAGATTAAAAATGTAATTAAAAATTTCAAAACAAATGGAGTATTAAATGGGTTTATTGGTAAATATGGAAAAGGATATTTTCGTCCTACGGCGACAATAAAAAGAGAAGATTTGATTATGGCTCTTCATGAGTATGATAAATTTACCCGCACCTTAATGGAATATCAGAGAGTATTGGACAAAAAAATGCGTAGTTTAACTGTTCAATTAAATAAAACAAAACAGCAGCTGGCTGTTTTGCGAAAAGGTGGAGTAGGTAAAGAAAATATGGCTATAATACTATCTGAAGTTAAAAAAGAATTACCTCTATTGGCAAAAGGCGGATCTTTAACTCAAAAAACTGAAGAGAGGCTTGACTTCTTAGAGGAAAAAGTGGATTCTTTAAATGCAGGAAAAAGTGGAGGACGTCCCAGTGTGGGGGCGATTGCCCGAATTATTCGCACTTCTCCCCAAGTTAAAATGGTGATAAGAAAAGAAGTTGGTAAAGTATTGGGCAAGAGTCCTTCATCAAGCGGGGTAAAAGGCACAGTGGATATGAAAAAAATTATTAGAGAAATCAAGAAGGATTTGCCTCGATTAATGAGTAATATTCCTATCCCTAAAAAAATACAGGCGGAATTTATTGCGGTGAAAGAAAAAGTGAATTTATTGGAAGAACTTAGTGAAGAGATAGGAGAGGATATGTTTGCCAATATGCTTAATAATTCCCGCAAAGTCAAAAATGTTTTAACTAAACAAGTTCGGAGAATTAATGCTAAAAAGAAAAAAAGAAGATAATGTTTATGGAAAAATATTAGAGGATAGTTATTTTTTAAAGGAGCAGGGGGATTAATGTTTAAATTAGTGTTAAAAAAGAAAGCAGAAATTATTTTAGAATGTGTTTTGCGTGACAGGCAGATTGTTATAGGTAGTGCTGAAGAGTGTGATATTCAAATTAAGGATAAGGTTGTTTCTTTACAGCATTGTATAGTAAAAAAAGAGGGTGACGGATTTGTAGTTCAGGATTTAAAAACTGCTTATGGAACATTGGTGAACGGGAAAAAAATAGAAAGCTGTAATTTGAGGGTTAATGATGAAATCGGGGTAGGCCATTGTTCTTTGTTGCTAAGAGAAAAAATCCAAAGGAGAAGAAAAGAGTCAAAATCATATAATTTATTGGGTATTTATGGTGCGTTTGAAGGCAAAAAGTATGAATTAGAGCACGGTGAAACAAGAATAGGAAGGAGTGACGTTTTTAATGAAGTTATTCTTTGGGGAAATGTTGATCCCAGTGTTTCGCGAAGACATTCGACTATTAGTTTTCAGGATAGTCAATATGTTTTAACCGATAAAAGAAGTAGAAATAGAACATTTGTCAATAAAAAAGAAGTAGGGGAAGATGAAGCGATTGTTTTGCAGCCTAAGGACGAAATTTTAATTGGACGCACGATTTTCAGGTTTCTAGAGGAAGGAAGCGATGACTATTCTCCTCCTAAAAGTGCGGGGATTTTTTTAGTTAGATTTAAAGATCCTTTTTTTAAGGTCTTATCGGGAGCGCTTATTTTAGGGGGATTATTTTTGTTTTTTTATGGAATAAGAGGAATCAGTATAATTAAAGACAAACCCGATGTGTTTTCTATGAGACCTCTTGTTATTTTCAAGACAGACGAAGAGAGGGAAATTTTGCAGCAAACTCCCGATTATTTTTCTTCGGAGGATGTTTATGCAATTACTTCTTC
>JAGLYT010000045.1 GCA_023132075.1 bacterium | reverse complement strand
TTAACTTTATCATCTGAAGTTTATGATTTTGTTAAAATGGTAAATGTAGATAAAATTTTAAAAAATCAACTTCCAAAAACTGAGCTTGCGAAGGTTTTGGCCCCAGCTAGTCAGCAAAGCTGACGGTCTACTTACTACTATTAAATTACTGATTCAAAACTCAGTTTTTGGCAAAAAGCCATATACTCAAATGTAGCGAGTATTTCGTGGCAGGCGATGTTTTTCAAAGAAAATTAGCCATGCATCATTTCTTAGCCATGTACCCGAGTGAAACGAGTGGTTCATGGGCAAGCAAGCCTTATGTCTTAATTGATAATTTAAAGAATAGGACATTAATATTAAGTAATTTTGAAAAGGAAACAAAAAATGGAAAAAAAGATCAATATTCTTATTGTTGACGATGATAAAAGAAGCAGTGAAATTTTGGGAACGATATTAGAAGATGAAGGATATAAAATAATGTGTGTTGAAACTATTGCCCGGGCAAAAGAAGAAGCAGCGGAAAATATTTATCATTTGGCGTTGATTGATATTAAGCTTTCTGATGGGTCGGGATGGGAATTATTAAAGGAAATAAAAAGGATAAATCAGGAAACAAAGGTAATTATTTTGAGTGGTGTTGTTACTATAAAAAATTCGGACAAGGCAATCAATGAAGGTGTTTTCGCTTTTGTACAAAAACCATTTGATGTGGATGGACTGAAAGAAATAATTAGGAAGGCACTAAAAATGTAAATGAATTACCCTGCAGCTTGCTGCGGGGAATGAAACCCAAAGAGAGATTAAAACATTAATTTACAGATTGAAGTAATAATAGATAATTTGAGGTCAATTTAAAAAAAAGGAGAGATTGGGATAATGAACGAAAAGGGAATCTTGATTTCTAATTATGAAGTTGTTAAGAAACTTGGGGAAGACACCCAATCGATTATTTATAAAGTTTTCAGTAAAAAAGATCCCAAAAAACCGTTAGTTTTAAAAATTTTAAAAGTTAGTTATCTTCCCGAACATAGAAAAATACATTTCCATCAAAAAATTGAACGATTAAAAGTTTTAAAAGATCCCGTACTAATGAAGCCTTTGTCTTTCGAAGTCCAGAAAGATATTCCCTTTATCGTCAGGGAATATTTCGATGGTATTCCGCTTAATGAATGGGCTCTAACTCAGGATAAAGTTTCTTTAAAAGATTTTTTTACGATAAGTTGCCCTTTGATTCAGGCATTAAATAAAATTCATGAAGCGGGTATTATTTATGGGGGCGTTAAACCGCATAATATATTAATCAACCCCCGGACATTGGATATCCGATTAATTGATTTTATATCTTCTATAGATGTTAGGGAAATAAGTCATTTTATTTATGACCGGTCATTTGTTGAGGGGACTTTGGCTTATACCTCTCCGGAACAAACCGGCCGGATAAGTCATCACGTGGGATTTTCTTCCGATCTGTATTCTTTAGGAATTATTTTTTATGAATTATTGACCGGTAAACTTCCTTTTTTTTCCCTTGATCCCCTGGAATTGATCCATTCTCATCTGGCAGAACAAGCCGCCTATCTTAGCGAATTAAATCCTGAAATTCCGCAAATGATAAGTAGGATTGCAGCTAAATTGATTTTAAAACAGCCGGAAAAGCGGTATCAAAATGCTAATGTACTGCTTACGGATATTATACATTGTCGTGACGAATATCTGGATAAAGGAATTATTGCTGAATTTTCTTTGGGTAGTGATGCTTCCACTCGACGAATTACCTTTGTTTCAAAAATGGTAGGCCGGAGAGATGAGGTAAAAATAATTTTAAATGAATACGAAGATGTAAGTAAAGGTTTTTTCCGTTCGTTATTTATTTCCGGTCTGCCGGGTATCGGGAAAACCCGGCTGATTCAGGAACTGCAGAAACCGATTATTGAAAAAAGAGGGTATTTTACTTCCGGAAAATTCGACCTTTACCAAAAAAATGTTCCTTATAGTGCAATTATTCAGGCTTTACGTAATTTAGTTCGTACATTGTTGACCGAAAGGGATCAAAGGGTTAAAATATGGAAAAAGAAAATAACCGAAGTTTTAGGGGTAAATGCTAAAATTATAACACATGTTATTCCTGAGTTAGAAATACTGATTGGTCATCAGCCGGAGGTTAAATCACTTCCTCCGGTGGAATCAAGGAATCGGTTCAATGATCTTTTTGGTAAATGTTTAGGTTGTTTGGCTAGCGAAGAAAATCCTCTTATTTTATTCATCGATGACCTTCAGTGGGGTGATACAGCCACTTTCGATTTTTTGGAGAGTGCTTTTACCAAGTATGAACATTACAACTATCTTTTTTTCATTGGAGCTTATCGTCACAATGAAGTAGATTCCGGCCATTCGTTAATACGGCTGATACAAAAAGTTAAGGAAAATAAACAGCCGATTAAACAAATTAGATTAGGCCCATTGGAACATAAATATTGTCATGAGATGGTGGCTTATATTCTTGATTCGCCTCTTTCCCAAAATGAAGAATTATCTATTTTTATTACTGACCTTTCAGAAGGAAACCCGTTATTTGTCAATGAAATTTTATCTTATCTCCATAATGAAAGGTTGATTTTTTTGGACGAAAAAAAGCATTGGCAATGGGATTTCAATAAAATACGGGAAACAAATATGCCCTCTACGGTAGTGGCTCTTTTTAGTGCTAAAATGCAAAAATTGCCTTTGTTAACTAAAGACTTACTCGAATATTGTGCCTGTATGGGGAATCTTTTTTCGCCTACCGATGTTTCGATGGTTAAGGAAATAACATTGGGAAATATTTTTGAGATTTTAAAACCCGCTTTAGCCCGGGGCCTTTTAATGGAGAATAAAAATGATTTACAGTTCGTTCATGACCGGGTGCAAGAAGCTGTTTTAAGTAAAATTGACAGAGAAAAAAGGAGACAGATACATTGGAATGTAGGAAATCATTTATTATCGGGTATTGCTGAAGGTACGGATTTGGAAAAGCTGGATAATCTTTTTTCCATAGCAAACCATCTAAATATGGGACGCCCAAAAGAATTGGATAGTAAAAATGCTTATTGCTTGTCAACGATAAATTATCAAGCGGGAAATAAAGCTTTAGCTGCCTTAGCGGCAAAGGCAGCTAATGAGTATTTTAAGTTGGCCAGAGAAATCCTTCCTGATGACTGTTGGGCAACTCACTACGAAGAAACCTTTAAGATTTATCAAAAAGCAGCAAAGACGGAATTGATGTGCGGCAATTATGATGATTCAGAGAAATTGCTTAATCAATTATTGGATAATGCCAAGACGGATATGGATAAAGCAGAATGTTTGGCAGAACAGACTACCTCTCTTTCTTCAATTGGGGATTTTATTAAAGCCATCGAAACGGCCAATCGCGGTTTAGCTTATTTTAATAAATCAATACCGGTCAATTCCGAAGAAGCAGAGCAAAAAAGAGAACAGCAGATGAAAGAGATAGAATTCAAAGAGATTGATATTTGGAATACAATTCTCAATATGCCTTTCACTAAAGATCGAAAGGGAAAAATTGAATTATCTTTTTATAGTGAACTCATTCCGGATTTGTATATGTCGGGGTTTGTTCCTCAGTTGTATCTTTCTGCGGTGCAGTCAACTCTGCAATGTTTGACCGGAATAATGGATGAGTCGGTAATTTATTCCTTTTCTATTATGGGCCTTTATTTAGCCGAAAAAGGTGAGTTTGAAGAAGCTTTTAAATACGAAGATCTTGCCCGTAATTTATGCGAAAAATATCCCAATACTTTTGGTGCTACCCGGGGAATGAACGGGATAGTCTGGTGTAATATGCATTCCCGGAGTCATCCCGAAGATATAGTTGAGTATTGCCTAAAGTCTATTCAGTGTGGTAAAAATTCGGGTGACCTTTATAATGCAGGACTTTCTTATGGTCCGTTAATGTGGAACTTACAGCTTCAGGGTGTCGATTTTCTAAAAATTCAGGAATATGCCCGGGAATGCCTGGAGTTTTCTAATAAATATCATTTATATTTTTCCGTTCATCTGGCAGAGGCAATGCAGGCTTCATGGATAGAACCAATGAAAAAAGATTATATGCCTATTTCAATGGAGGAAAAATTAAAACAATGGGAAAAAGAAAATCATGTTGCTTCGGTAGGGAGTTATTATGTGCATATGGCTCTTTCCTGTTATTACTTCGGAGAATATGAAAAAGCTGAAGAGTATTTACAAAAAGTCAAACATTATTTAACCGGCTTGACCGATAATGTATTAAAGAGGCAATGGCATGTTTTTTTAGTGCTTAATGCTTTGCGATTGCATGAATGTGGAATTAAATATAAGGAAAAAGAAGAATTAAAAGCATACATTCAGCCGCTGATAAAGGAAATTGAAATATGGGCTCATTTGGGGCCGTTATTAAAACCTTATCTTGTTTTCCTTTATGCGGAAAAAGAGCGGGTGATAGGAGACTTAAGAGAAGCCAGAAATCTGTATTTTGATGCGATCAGTATGGCATGTCAATACCGCTATACATTTTTAGAAGGATATCTCAATGAGTGTATGGGGGAATTTATTGTCGATCTTTCTGATTTTGCTAAAATTTGTCCCAGATATGAAGAATGCCGGGAGAAAAGGACGCATTGTGATAGATGGTGGATTTGTACTCCTGAAGAAGACTATCCAAGAGCAAAACCTCGTTATGAAGGATTGAAGGGTGTTTTTATGAGAGAGGCAGTTCTTTTGTATAAAAAATGCCATGCAGAACAAAAAGAAATATATTTGAGGAATAAATATTCGGAATATTTTGAAAAAGAAGTGCCGGTTGTTCTATCCCCTGCTTTGGCTACGGAATCGGTGCTTCCCAATATTGATGTAAACTACCTGATGAAATCCTGTCTGGTTATTCCCGCGGAGACGGGGGAAGATGTTATTTTGCATAAGATTATGAATGTCGTTCTGGAAAGTTCCGGTGCTCAGCATGGATATTTAATTATGGAAGAAAACGGTGATTTAATTATTCGTGCCGAGAGCCATATTACCGAGAAAGATGTTGTGCGGACGGTAAACAAAAGGTTTGAAGATTGCAGGGAGATATGTCATGCTATTGTTCGCTATGCATATCGGACTAAAGAAATGGTATTGCTGGAAAATGCTTTGGAGAAGGGGGCATTTAAGGATAATTCCGAAGTTCAGGAAATGAAGCTTAAATCAGTGCTTTGCCTGGAGATTGTTAAACAGAATAAATTAGTGGGAATTTTTTATCTGGAAAATCGTTTAGCTGAGTCGGTATTTACCACAGAAAGAATAGATTTGACTAAGTTATTTACTTATCAGGCGGCTATTTCCCTGGAAAATGCGCGATTGTTAGAACGGATGAAACAGACAGAATCTATGCTGCAACGGCACCGGGAACACTTAGAGGAGATGGTGGAACATCGAACCCGTCAATTGCGTAAAACCCAGGAAGATTTATTAGTGGCAGAGCGATTAGCGACACTGGGACAATTAGCAGGAAGTATATCGCATGAGATTCGTAATCCTCTTAGTATTATTAATACCTCAGCCTATTATCTTAAAATGAAATTGGGAACAGCGGATGAGGGGTTACGCCAACATATTGAATTTATAGAGACTGAAGTAAAAAAATCAGCCTTGATTATTGACAGCCTTTTAAGTCTTTCCGGAATGAAAGACCCTCACAAAGAAAAGATAAATTTGATAGAAGTGATTAATTCTGTAATTGATTCCCTGGAAATATTAAATAAAGTAAAGATGACTAAAAATATTCCGGTAGGAGAAATTTTTGTAAATGCCGATAAAGAACAACTTTATATGGCTTTCAATAATATCATTAAAAATGCGGTGGAATCAATGGGTCATGATGGAATGCTTACGATAAATGTTTCATTGCAGGGGGATAAACAGGTTAGAATATCGTTTATGGATACCGGGATGGGTATTTCTCCTGAAAGTGTCGATAAAATATTTCAACCTTTGTTTACCACTAAAACGCGGGGATTTGGATTTGGCCTTTCCATTTGTAAGATGATTTTTGAAAAGCACAAAGGAAGTATTAACATTAAATCCAAAGTCGGTCAGGGGACAGAAGTAATTATAACCTTACCCCTCGCATGACGGTTATCAAGGAAAAAAATTAGTGTTTTTGTTGTTTGTAGTTGCCCTCTTTAGAGATTGTTGAAAAACGGTAGCCGACGGCTTCCGCCGGCGAATTTTTTTGCTGATTATTACTAAATATTACCATGTTTTCACGCAAACTACTTGTCCGCCAGTCTGTAAGGAGGAAAGTTTGCGATTACAAAATTTGTATTTTTCAACAATCTCTTTATCAGGCAGAAACATAATCGGATATATCCTCATAAATGAGGCAATTATACTAGAAGAGGAGAAAAAAATTGGTTAAAAAAATTAAAGCATTAGTAGTAGATGATAATGAAAAATTGCGTAAAAATCTGCTGGATATTCTTCAATTAAAAGGATATGATGCCCTTGGGGCCGAAAATGGGTATCAAGCCATAGACGCAGTAAAGACGCATCAATTTGATGTTATTCTTTTAGATATTAAAATGCCGGGGATGAATGGGGTGGATACTTTAAAGATTTTGAGGGAAATTGTTCCCGATATAATGGTTATAATGATTACCGCTTTTGCCGACGACGCTTTTTATAAAGAAAAACTGAAAAATATTAATTTTAAAATTATCCAAAAACCTATCGATATGAAGAAATTGTGGACATTGTTGGAAAAGATAAATAATTGATTTTGCTCATCTTTTCAATTGAACTTTTTCTTTATGTCTGCTATAATCAATATTCATCAAAAAGGAGGAGCAATGATACAAAAAACAAGTGACAAACAAAAAGTGTTAGGAATAATATTTTTTGTTTTTTGTTTTTTGCTCGTGGGGGTGGGAGTAACTTTCGGAGACGATACGGTTACTTTTACTACTATGTCTTTGAGTAATAAGAATCTTTTGCCGGGAACTACTGATCAGGTAGTATTACATTTAAAGGCAGTGAATAATTCAACAACTTTCAACGATTCTGCATTGAATAAAATTCAAGTAACTTCAATAGGAACACCGGTAAACATTAGAGATGTAGATAGAATTTATCTTTGGAGAGATAATAATACAATCCCACAAGATAGTATAGGTGAATTGCAAGTAAGTAGTCAAACAATTTCGGGAAATCCTTCAATAGTTATTTTTGATCCTACTCCTGTAAATACAGTTATTCCTGCAAATTCAACTCGCTATTTTTACATTACTTACGATTTAAAAACCAATGTTACGGATATTGATACTATTGATTTTCAAGTGAACAGTGAGGATAATATAACTTTAGTTGGAACGAATTGTACTGTTGATCCGACAACAATATTTCCTTTGAATTCATCAGGGGTCGATACCATAATTGTTACCGCAACCGATTATACTGTTGATACTATCCCTGACCAAATAGCCGGCAAACCCTTTGGGGTAAAAATACAGATGGTAGATGGGGATGGCAATCTTGATTTAGATTATACCGGCAGTACAATATCTATAACCGGAGCCTTAGGTTTTGCTCCAACATCAGCTCCGGACGGAACCAACCCTTCATATCCTCCGCCTGAATCCTGGCAGGGTCTTAGTGACAGGGGAGAAAAAATATTAACGGTTGTCTTATACAAAAAAGAGACAGGGAGAATATTAGAAGTAACTGACAGTCTATTTTTTTCAAAAGACAGTAATTCTTTCGATATAGATGCGGGGATTAAATTTAATCTTTCCTTACCGCAAAATATGCCGGTAAAAAAATCAGCGGATATCAGAATAGATGTATATGAACCTTATCAGAATGAATTTATTTACACCGGGACAGCACAGTTTACTTCTACGGATAGTCAGGCGATTTTGCCGGAGAATTATACTTTTAGTGCAGGAGAACTCAGTAAACTTTTTACCAACGGAATATCTTTTGGGACTGTCGATAATCATACTGTAATTCTTACGGACACTATTAACTATAATGTTAATGGAACACAGACTGTTATAGTCCAGTCTGAAAATGAGGGTTATCGTTCAATAAATTATCCTAATCCCTTTGACCCACATCAGGGGACAACTACTATTCAGTTTTATATGAACGGAGAAGGAAAGGCGAAAATAAAGATTTATACTCTCACCGGAAATTTAGTAAGGGAATGGGATGTAGAGGCGCAGGCAGGAATTAATAGTGCCTTTCAGTGGGACGGACGGGATAAAGACGGTAATATGGTGGCTAATGGAACATATTTATGCCTTGTTAAAACAGATAACAAAAAAGAAACAATAAAAATAAGTATTATAAAATAATATTTTACTATATATTTCATTTTTGTTTTTTGTATTGGTGGGGTAGTTGTTTTGCAGGAGTGGTAGCCGCAGACTTTCCTCCAAACAGATGGCGGGACAAGTAGCCTGCGTGAAAGTTTTTGGTTGTTTTGCTGGAGTCCATTCGACTCCGCTCAGGATAAACTCAACGACAGTCCGCCAATCAGTAAGGCGGATGCTTTCATTCCTGTCTTTTTAGATATTCGGATTTAGTATTTATTATTTACATTTATGGGGTTGCTTTAATGTTATTAATTTATCTATGCTGGAGTAGACAGATTTAAATGAATAGAATGCAAAATTCACAATGTTATGATCTAGAAGAAAGATGTTTTAACTTTACCAAAAGAGTAATTACTTATATAAATAATTTATTTAAAACAATATCACATATTGAAGTTGGGAAACAACTAATTAGAGCAGCCGGTTCAGTAGGTGCGAATTATATAGAGGCGAATGAGTCATTAAGTAAAAAAGATTTTGTAATGCGCATAAAAATCTCAAGAAAAGAGTCAAAGGAAAGTAGATATTGGATAAGACTTACTGAACCTAAACAGGATTATGTTAGTGAAAAAAAATATTTAGTGCAAGAATCTACGGAACTTATGAAAATTTTTGGTTCTATATTAGAAAAGTCAAAATAAGGTTTAGCTATTTAAGTTTTTTGTTTTGAATTTTGAATTTAGGATTTAGAATTTTGAATTTGCCTG
>JAGLYT010000044.1 GCA_023132075.1 bacterium | reverse complement strand
ATAGATAGAGATAAAAACACAGAATAAATACTAAATTCGAAATACAAAATTCAAAACAAAGAACAAAAGAAAAAGACAGGAGAATATAATGTTTTGTCCAAAGTGTCGAGCTGAATTTATAGATGGTATAACAGTTTGCAGTGATTGTGAAATTTCTTTGGTTAAAAAATTATCTCCACAGCCAAACCCGGAATATCATAAATTAGTGAATGTTTTTTCCACCTGGAAAATTGCTGAAGTGAGGTTCGTTCAATCATTATTAGAAACAAATGGGATTAATTGTTTTATTAAAAACACACATTTTTGTTCGCTTTTATCCGTAGGAATTGACCCGATACCTTTAAAAATAATGGTAGAAGAAAAAAATAAAATTAATGCGAAAGAAATTGTTAATCAATATTATAAAGATTTGAAAAATAAGTAAAAATATCTTGAGAAATAATAATTTTTATAATTTTATTTATTTTTACAAATTAGGGTGGATAATTTAATAATATAAGAGTTTTGTAGACACAGTGGGAATAAAATGAATAATAATAATTTGCGTAACGGGAAAAGTAATTTTCATTTAATTAATGGAAATATTCATAAAAGCGTACTTTCAATAGCTTTGCCATTGGTTGTTGTAAATACATTTAGTATTGCCCTGGAACTTATTGATGCTTTTTTTGTAGGGCGTTTAGGTCCGCAGGCACTTGCCGCTATTGCTATGGCCAGTGTGGTAATATTTTTTTTGGCCACTTTTGGAGTGGGTTTGGGAATAGGGACAGTAGCTTTGGTATCTGCTGCATTTGGAGAAGGAGACTTTGAAAAGGCAGATAAGATTGCCCTGCAATCTTTATATTTAGGGATAGTTGTTTCACTTATTTTAGGAGTATTTGGTTTTTTCTTTTCGCCCTGGTTGCTAAATTTTCTGGGAGCAAAGGGGGATGTCCTCATAATGGGGAGCAAATATCTTAAAATTTTGTTTGCAGGAATACTGGCAATGTTTTTTATGTTTTTGGGTAACGCTGTTTTTCAGGGAGCAGGGGATACTAAAGTCCCGATGAAAATCGGAGCAATAACTGTTATAATAAATATTATACTTGATCCTTTATTGATTTTTGGATTGATAGGTTTTCCGCGGTTGGGAGTTTCCGGAGCAGCATTGGCGACAGTTATATCCCGTACTATAGGTGGTATAATAATGTTAAGTATTTTTTTTAGAGGGAAACATTTGGTACAAATAAAATTGGATGATTTAGGTTTAAATTTTAAAATAATAAAAAAAATATTATTAATTGGTTTTCCCGGTTCTATTCAAATGTTACTAAGAAGCTTTTCAGCCGTAGTATTAATTAAAATAGTTGCTTTGTTTGGAACTACCGTAATAGCTGCTTACGGAATAGGGGGGAGAATATTTCATTTTTTTCTTTTGCCCGGGTTTTGTTTCGGTGGGGCAGCAGCGACTTTAGTGGGACAGAATTTAGGGGCAAAAAATCCCCATCGGGCTTACAAAAGTGCTTTGTTGTCTTCTTATTATTACCTTGGATTTTTATTAGTAAGCGGCACAATTGTTTTTATTTTCTCTTCGCCCATCGCTGCTCTTTTTAATCCGGAAAAAGAATTTGTAAAGATTTGTTCCTTATTTCTTAAGTATTTGGCGGTTGGTTCTGTTTTTCTTAGTTCCGGAGTTATTTTTTCCCGGGCGTTACAGGGAGCAGGGGATACAATTTCTCCTATGTTAATAACCGGACTTTCTTTGTATATATTTCAAATACCTCTTGCTTATCTTTTGTCTATGCATTTAGGATTTAACGAACGAGGTATTTGGATAGCCGGTCTGATGGGAAGTTTTATTAATGGACTAATAATGGCCATTATTTTTTTAAATGGTAAATGGAAATATCGAAAGGTTGGAGTGAAAATAAATTAAGTTATAAGATAATTTATTGAAACCGAAAAGATAAAATGTTTAAAAAAATCTACGATGTAATTGTAATTGGCGGCGGGGCTTCCGGAATGTTTACTGCCGGATGTGCAGCAGCAAAGGGTGCTGAAACCTTGTTGTTAGAAAGAAATCATCAGTTAGGTAAAAAATTAAGTATTACCGGAAAGGGCAGATGCAATCTCACTAATGTTGGAGAGATAAACGATTTTATTGATAGTTATGGTAAAAATGGAAAATTTTTATACCGGGCTTTTACCAGATTTTTCAACCAGGATTTAATTGCTTTTTTTAATCGTTATGGG
Source organism: bacterium (assembly GCA_023132075.1). Lineage (GTDB taxonomy): Bacteria > CBDUZB01 > JAGLHV01 > JAGLHV01 > JAGLHV01 > JAGLHV01. The sequence continues at coordinate 6,956 of JAGLYT010000044.1, read as the reverse complement.
GTTAGCACTAAAGTAGAAAGGGGTGGAAGAGTCTTTCCTGTTACTGATAATTCTGAAAGCATTGTAAATGCTTTAAGAAGATATCTTCAAGAGAATAAAGTGAATTTAGGTTTAAATCTACAAGTTAAAGAAATTGTACTTGACGACAATAAAACAGATGGAAATAATAAAGTCATAGGGATAAAAATAGGTGGGAGAAAAGAAATTATAAAAGCAGATAAAATTATTTTGGCTACGGGAGGACTTTCTTATCCTAAAACCGGCTCTACCGGGGACGGGTACCGGATGGCTAAAAAATTAGGGCATAGTATTGTTTCGCTTATGCCGGCGTTGGTACCTTTAGAAACTAAAGAAGATTTTGTTAAAGATTTACAGGGATTAGCCTTAAAAAATGTTAGTGTTACTGCTTTTGCCGATGGCAGGAAGATAATCCGGGAATTCGGTGAAATGTTATTTACTCATTTTGGCCTTTCAGGACCGGTTATATTAAAAATGAGTAGTTTAGTAGTGAAACATTTGAATGAAAAAGAAGAGGTGAGTATATCCATTAATTTTAAACCGGCATTGGATAGAGAAAAGCTTGTAGACCGATTATTGCGTGAGAGTAAAAAATTTGGTCTTAAATCAGTTAATAATGTAATGAAAAATTTTTTACCCCTCAGACTTGTTCCTGTTTTTTTAAAAATGGCTAATATAAATAGTGACAAAAAATTCAAACAAATTACTCATCAGGAAAAAGAAAAAATAATTAATCTTTTGACTGATTTTAGTTTGAAAATAACTAAATCCAGACCAATTGATGAAGCTATTATTACCCGGGGAGGGATTTCTTTAAAAGAAATCAATCCTTATACTATGGAATCGAAAAGGATTAAAGGGCTATATTTTTGTGGGGAAATAATTGACCTTGACGGTAAAACAGGTGGATATAACCTCCAAATGGCTTTTTCTACCGCATACCTTGCCGCAGAATCAACAGTCAACTCTTGATACTACTTCTTTTACGTAAAACTTGAGCAAGTCTTGAAAATATGATATAATCCCTTTGTTGAAAAATATTTTTTTGATGATGTTAACCAAAAACAAACGTTAGATTAATTATGTCACTCGATACTGGGAATTAAAATGACCTGGATTCAAAAAACTCCTGATATAGATGAAAAACTTTCGATTTTAGCACATGATTCGCAATATGATTTAGCATGTTCCTGTAGTATAAACGATGATGACCGCCGGCATCGTTCAAAAGATGATAAGTGGATATATCCTGTTACTCTATCTAATGGCGGTAAAACATTTTTATTTAAGACATTAATTTCTAATGTATGTGTTAATGATTGTAAATATTGTCCTTTGCGTGAAGGACAGAATACCATAAGATGCACACTGCAGGCAGAGGAATTAGTTAAAACCTTTCTTCAGTATTATCAAAAAGGAAAAGTAGTGGGGCTTTTTTTAAGTAGTGGAGTAATGGGTAGTCCCGATAAAACAATGGAGCAAATAAATAAAATCGCTCTTATTTTAAGAAAAAAATATTTTAAAGGTTACATTCATTTAAAAGTTATTCCCGGGGCTTCTAATGCAGCGATAGAAGAAACTGTTTCTTTGGCCAGTGCAGTTTCAATCAATATCGAAACTGCCGGAGAAAAGAATTTTAACCAACTTTCTAAAAGAAAAAACTATTTACAGGATATTATTCGGCCTCTTAAACTAATCAGTCAACTTACCGAAAAAGGTTCTCGTTATAGTAGAGTAAAAAAAACAACTCAGTTTGTGGTTGGTGCATCCAGGGAAACCGATCAGGAAATTATTAAATATTCCTGGGAGTTATATCAGCGACTGGGTTTAAACCGTATTTATTTTAGTGCGTATCAACGGGGTTTAGGAGAACCTGATTTACCCGGGGAGATTTCGTCTCAAAGTAATAATGATATCTTAACCCGGGAACATCGTTTATATCAGGCAGATTGGTTGATTAGAAAATATGGGTTTACGGAAAAGGAGATTCTTTTTCAGGACGATGGTAATTTATCATTGACTTTGGATCCTAAGGAAATTTGGGCGAAGAATCATCCTGAATTTTTTCCGGTAGATATTAATAAAGCAGAAAAATTTGAATTACTTCGTGTTCCTGGTTTAGGATTAATTACAGTTGATTACATTCTTAAATTCAAAAAAAATGGCGGTTATTTTCGTTCGATAGAAGATTTGGGAAAAACAGGGAAAAGACTCAAAAAGGCAAAGCAGTATTTAAAAATTTAGACATAAAGGAGAAGAAAATTATGCGCACAGGAAATCCGGCTTTAAAATCCGATGTTTTTACTTCCGTTGATTCTTTTGGTTCAACAGAGGTGATGAGTATTCAGGGGACGGTAAACAAAACAATGTTTTTACTTTTACTTACCCTGGTTAGTGCTTCATGGGTATGGAGTAATGCTGTCCGCTGGATGCCGTTTATGTTACCGCTGGCTATTGGGGGATTTATCGTTGCTTTAATAACAATCTTTAAAAAAGAATGGGCAATGGTGAGTGCACCTGTTTATGCAGTAGTAGAGGGATTGTTTTTAGGGGTAATTTCTGCTTTTATGGAGCGGGCATATCCGGGTATAGTTATTCAGGCAGTAGCTTTAACCTTTGGGACATTATTTTGTTTGCTTATTGCTTATAAATCAAAGTTAATTCGGGTTACTGATAATTTTAGGCTTGGTGTGGTTTCGGCAACAGGAGCTATAGCGTTAATATATGGTGTTACCATTATTTTGGGTTTTTTTGGTATTCGAATGCCGTTTATCCATGAAAGTGGACTTATTGGTATAGGATTTAGTTTGTTTGTAGTGGTTATTGCTTCTCTTAATCTGGTGCTTGATTTTGATTTTATTGAAAAGGGAGCGGAAGCAAATGCCCCTAAATATATGGAATGGTATGCAGCATTCGGATTAATGGTTACTCTTATCTGGCTTTATCTTGAAATGTTAAGGTTGTTAAGTAAAATGAGAAGAAGATAAAAATATTTAAGATTATATCGAATTTTAAAAAAAGGGGATGATGACAATGAAAAAAGAATTAGTTTTTATTTCGGCAATTTTTTTTGTGGCCGTAATTATTAGTGGTTGCAGCAAAGGCGGAGAAATAACCGGGGAAATGGAAAAAGGAATAGAAGCGAGGTGTGCCGTTTTAAACACACCGGAAGCACCGGTTGATGAAAATCGATAATAACATATAAAATGATTTAGCAAAAAGGAGAATTGAGAAAAATAATGGGTTACCGAATTTTACATGTCAATACAGCAAAAAATTGGAGAGGTGGAGAACAACAGGCAGCTTATCTGGTTGAAGGATTACAATCAAGAGGGCATAGTAATTTTGTTGTTTGTCAGCCAAAAAGTGTGTTAGAGGAAAAAATGTCTTTCTTAAAAATACCTGTTTTTCCCTTGTTAATGAGAGGAGAGTGGGATTTAATTGCGGCTATTAAATTAGCAAAGATTATGAAAAAAAATAATATTCAGATTCTTCATTTGCACACTGCCCATGCCCATACATTAGGATTGTTTGCCTCAAAATTTAATTCTGCTTGTAAAGTAGTTGTATCCCGGAGGGTTGTTTTTCCTATTCGGTCCCAGTTTAAATACAAAACAGGGATTGATAAAATAATTGCCATTAGCAAACAGGTTGAAAAGGTTTTACTTGAGGGAGGAGTGGATGATGGGAAAATTGTTATTGTTTATAGTTCGGTTGATTTGAAAAGATTTAAGGAAATAAGGAATAACGATTATGTTTATAAGGAATTTAATTTAAATCCTGATTTTCCGATAGTAGGAATAGTGGCTGCTTTAGCTCTGAATAAAGACCACCATAATTTTTTATATGCAGCAAAGATGGTGAAAAAGAATTATCCTCAAGCAAAATTTCTAATTGTAGGGGAAGGTCCTTTAGAAAATGAATTGAAAATATTAATCCAAAAACTGAGGTTGGAAAAAGAGGTGGTTTTTACCGGCTTTAGAAAAGATTGCTTGGAAATCATATCAACCTTTGATGTTTTTGTTTTAAGTTCTTGTTTGGAGGGAATGGGTAGTGTTTTGCTGGAGGCAATGGCTTTGGCCAAACCTATCGTTGCTACCAGAACCGGTGGTATCCCTGAAGTTGTTTTAAATGGGGTATCCGGCATTCTTGTTCCTCCTAAAAATTCAGAGGAATTAGCCGATGGAATTTTACAATTACTTAAAGATAATGTTTTAGCAAAGGAAATGGGAATAAAGGGAAAAGAAAGAGTAGAAGAGTTTAGCAAAGAGAAAATGGTAGAAAAAACCGAAAAGATATATAAAGAAATATTGAAATAAAAAAGTTTAATGTTAGTGAGACTTAGAGTTTTTGTCAGCGTAGCTAAAAAAACTGGAGTCGAAGGGTCTCGTGTTTAATTTCCCGCAGCAAGTTGCGGGGTAGTCGATTTTATGTGTAATTGTCAAGGATAAAAATAACGGTTAAAGAAAATAAATAGATTAGGTCTTGTTTTATCTGTTAGAAAATAGTAAAATAAATTATTGTATTAGTTAATAGAGGAAAGGAATAAATTATGAAAAAATATTCTTTTGATGCTGTTATTTTTGACCTGGATGGTGTCGTTACTAAAACAGCTATTTTACATTCCAAAGCATGGAAAGCTACTTTTGACCAATATTTGAAACAAAGAGAAAAAAAAGATAACGAGCCTTTTCGCGAATTTACCCATGAGAATGATTATCTTCCTTTTGTTGACGGGAAACCTAAATATGAAGGGGTTAGAGGTTTTCTTGAATCACGCGAGATTAATATTCCCTTTGGTGATCCGTCTGATATCCCTGACAAAGAAACAATTTGTGGGATTGGAAACAAAAAAAATGGCTTATTCCGTCAATTGCTTAAAGAAAAAGGTGCGGGGATTTATCCGACTACCTTACAGTTTATAAAGGTTTTAAAGGAGTTGGGTATTCGGATAGGGGTTGCCTCTTCTTCGAGAAATTGTGAAATCATTCTGGAATCCGTAGGTTTGGAAAAACTGTTTGAAACAAGGGTTGACGGAGTAGTTTCTGTTCAACTTAAGCTTAAAGGTAAACCGGAGGGGGATATTTTTGTTACGGCGGCACATAATTTAGAGACTGTTCCGGCCAGAGTAGTTGTTGTGGAGGATGCTATCTCGGGAATTCAGGCAGGAAGAAACGGAGGATTCGGATTGGTTATTGGTGTGGCCAGACATAATAATGAATCTGAGCTTATTGAAAATGGAGCGGATATTGTTGTTTCTGATTTAGCGGAGATAAGCATTGAATACATTGAGAAGTGGTTTCACCGCAAACCACTATCCTTCCCTTCTTTTTTAGAAAATAACAAAGAAATAATAAATAATTTATCCGATAACAGAACGAATGAAAAAGATATAATTATTAATCCTCACTATAATCAGAATAATATATCAACCCTTTTTAAAAAAAGAAAAGTTATATTTCTGGATTATGACGGCACGTTGACTCCTATTGTAGAACGGCCGGAACTGGCGGTTTTGTCATCGGAAATGAGAGAGACTATAAAGCATCTTATTGAAAAACATACTGTTGCTATTGTTAGCGGAAGAATGAGAGAAGATGTAGAAAAACTTGTAGGAATTAAGGGGATTTTTTATGCAGGAAGTCATGGTTTTGATATTATGGGCCCCGGTTTTTCTATGATGCATCCCCAAGCTGAAAAAATTGTACCGGTTGTTTCCCAGGCAATTAAAGAACTTTCTCAAAAATTGGATGATGTACCGAATATAATAATTGAAAAAAAGAAGTTTAGTGTGGCTGTTCATTATCGTTTAGTTGCTCAACAGTATTTGTCCCGAATTAGTGAAACTGTTAATAAAATCGTTCAAGAAAAGAAAGAACTTCGATTAATGAGCGGGAAAAAAGTTTTTGAAATTTTACCGAATATTGATTGGGATAAAGGTAAAGCAGTGCGATGGATTATGAACGCTTTAGAAGTTTCCTGGAGGGATGTTTGTGTTGTTTATATAGGCGACGATGTTACCGATGAATATGCTTTTAGAACACTGCGGACAAGAGGGCTTGGTTTTTTAGTTTCGAACGAATCTAAAGAATCAGCTGCGGATTTTAGACTATCTTCAACAGAAGAAGTAAAAAAATTGTTTAAGAAGGTTGTTGCTGATGCCTGAAAAAGGGAATGAAGATATTAGCAAAATTTTTACCTGGAAATTATCTTACAACCGCTTTCAACCCGTGCAGGAGGGCTTGAGAGAAGCACTTTGTACCCTGGGAAATGGTTATTTAGGGGTCAGGGGAGCTATTTATGAATCTTCCGCTTCCAGGGTGCATTATCCGGGCACTTACATTGCCGGAGTTTATAATGAATTGCCGACCCTTATTGCCGGGAAAAAAATATTAAATGAAGATTTTGTGAATTGTCCCAACTGGCTGCCAATAACATTTAAGCTGAGCGATGGTGAGTGGTTTGATATGAACGAAACGGAGGTTATTAACTTTATCAGACGGCTGGATTTTCGTGATGGTGTCCTTTACAAGAAAGCGATAGTCAGAGATCAGGTTGGGAGGGAAACGCTCATCGAATCCAGCCGGTTGGCCAGCATGGCACAATCCCATCTTGTCGCGCTGAAATACAGCATCACCCCATTGAACTACTCGGAGCGTATTTCTATTCGATCAGGCTTAAACGGAGCAATCATTAACGCCGGCGTTGCACGATATCACCAGCTAAATTCAAAACATATGGAACCGATTCTTGAAGGGGGGCAGGATGATATCAGTTACCTCATGCTGCAAACCAGTCAATCCAAGATTCGGATCGCGGAGGCCGCTAAAGTTCTTGTTTTCATCGATGGTCAGCGTATCGATCCAAGGATTAGCATCAGAAAGCTGGATGGGGCTGTCTATTCAACCTTTACGGTGGAAGCCCAGAAAGGACGTCCC
>JAGLYT010000043.1 GCA_023132075.1 bacterium | reverse complement strand
TTTCTAATTTTATCTGGGTTAAAACCAATATTCCAAGCAACAACAATATAAACAAAAATTTCTTATTTGAGGCTACTCCTACTTTCATTCCTTCCTCTCCATTGCTTAACCGCAAATGCTTCATCTATAAAAACATTAGGCCAACTCTTTGCCTAATCTATTTTCCTATGAGCTTTACAACAATGTTTTTAGACTTCTCTACGAGAAAAAAGAAATATCGAAAAACAAATTAATATCACTGAATATGTTACAGCATAAATTATCACTAAAAATATATTTGTTCCTGAAAAAAGAAAAGAACATTCTAAAAAATCTTTGAAATTAAAATATTGAAAATTGGGAAGAATATAATATAACCCCCTCATTAAAAACTTACTTAAAAACATAGTCATTCCTTCACTCAAAAACTTTATTTCATTGCTAAAATGACCTAGAACCCAAATCATAAAAGTTACAGCAATAGTACTAATAGAAGAAGTAGAAAATAAAGAAAAGAAAAGCCCTATTGCCATAATTAACAACATTTTTAAAAATATAAAACTTACAGCCAAAATAAGCGGACTTAAAATAATTTCTTCCCCTTTAATAAAAAGAAGAATTACCAATCCACTAAACATAATTAAAATATTCAGAAAAATAATTCCGGATATTCCGATATATTTACCCAAAAGATATGTTGAACGCTTAATCGGTTTACTTAGAACAACACTGATTGTTCTATTTTCTATCTCCTGAACAATTAAACGTACTACTCCGAAAATTGCAATAAGGAGAGCAAACAGCTCTATCGCACCCAATCCCACATCAACAATAACCCGGCCGGCTACCTCTCCGCTAATTTGCGAAAAAATTATAGAACTACTGATAACAACTAGAGCAAAAAGCAAAGTGATATAAAAAACTTTATTTCTGATACTTTCTACTGCCGTATAATAAGCAACTACCCATAATTTTCTCATTATGCCCTTTTTATTATTCTGAAATTGTTTGGATGAAAATATCCTCTAATTTCCCGTTTAATGCAGAAACTTCCAGTGTTTTTTTTAATTTCCCTTTGTGTAAAATCCCCACATATTTACAAACCTTTTCTACTTCACTAATAAAATGAGAACTAAAAAACACAGTTTTCCCTTCGTCTCTTAATCTTAAAATTAACTCCCGCATTTTCCTAATGCCAACAGGATCTAATCCTCCCGTTGGTTCATCCAGAAGCAATAAATCCGGATTGCTTAATAAAGCTTGCGCCATAGCTATCCTTTGCAACATTCCTTTGGAAAAATCAGCTAAACGCACCTTTTCAGCTTCTTTTAATCCTACAAATTCTAAAACATACTCTACCCTTTTTTGTTTTTCTTTTCCCGACAAGAAAGACAATTCAGCATAAAAAAAAAGCAGCTCTTTCGCCGTTAAATACTTAAAAAAATAAGATGCTTCAGGAAGATAACCTATTTTTTTTCTTATTTCCAAATTCGGAATTTTTTCATCAAAAATAAAAAGATTACCGCTATCAGCAAAAACCAACCCTAACAAAAGTTTAATTGTTGTCGTTTTTCCCGAGCCATTTAAACCTAAAAGTCCGAAAACACCTTTTTCCGTTATATCTAAATTTAAATTTTCCAATGCTATTTTTTTTTGAGCATTCCACAAGGACTTTCGGATATAAATTTTTCTTACATTCTCTATTCTAATAATCCCCATTTTAGAATTTAACCATTCTTACATCTGTTATTTTATTATATTTTTTTGTTTTAAATAATGTTAAAAATGTTTAACATAATGAATAATTTCTCCGACGGGCATCATAGTCGCCCCTACAATTGCTTTAAAAATCAGAGTTGCAACACAGTCTGTTCACCGGGATGACACAAAAAAACTTCGCCAACAATCTCAACTTTAAATTTTAAAATAATTATGAAATTTCTACAGGAATGACAAAGCTATTTTGAAAAACTCTGACATTTATTTCTTTAAAAATTCTTTTTCTGCAGCGGCTACGCCTTTTCCTAATTCCACCTTATATCCAAGTTTATTCAACATCATTTCCAAAGCAGCTAACGCAATAATCTCATCAAATTTATCCATATACCCCATATGGGCCATACGAAATATCTTACCTTTAAATTCTCTTTGCCCTCCGGCAATACTTACTCCATATTCATCCCTCATCCTTTTTACCAGAGATATTCCGTCCACCCCTTCGGGTACTTTCACTGATGTTACCACATCACAGGGAACTTCAGCAAAAAGTTCCAACCCCAAAGAAATAACCCCTGCCCTTGCTGCACGAGCCAAAAGGGCATGTCTGGCAAAAACATTCTTTAAGCCTTCTTCTAAGATTATTCTCAAAGTATCCTGAAGAGAAAACAACAAATTTACTGCCGGGGTATAAGGGGTCTCACCTCTTTCATTAAAAAACTTTTTATAAGTTTTAAAACTCCAATAAAATTTCGGCAGCTTAGATTCTTCCATTAAATTCCACGCTTTTTTACTAACACTTACAAATGATAACCCGGGAGGAAGCATTAATCCTTTTTGTGAACCGGCAACTACTACATCGACTCCCCATTCATCTGTCTTTATTTCCTGACCACCTAAACCACTAACGGCATCTACAACTAAAATAGCTTTTGATTGTGCCGTAATCTTAGCCATTGATTCAATATCATTTACCACACCCGTAGAAGTTTCCGTCAATTGAGTAAACACAGCTTTAATCTCAGGATTTTCCTCCAGTTTTTCTCTTATCTCTTCTATGCGTGCTGCTTTTCCCCATGGGTATTCAATTACTTCCGGTTTAAGTCCGTAAACTTTAAGAATATTTTCCCACCTTCGGCCAAAAGCACCGGTATTAACTACCAGAACCCTGTCCCCAATGGAAAGAAAATTAACAACACAAGATTCCATCCCTCCCGTTCCCGAAGCAGAAAAAATAAACAAATCATTTTTAGTCTGAAAAACAGATTGTAACGAGGAAGTAACATCTCTGAATAATTTACTGAATTCTACCGTGCGATGATGAATAACAGGTTGAGCACCTGCTAATCGTACGGAATCAGGAACCGGTGTCGGCCCCGGTGTTAATAAATACCTTTTCATTCTCAAAACCTCTCCTTAACATGCTCTCTTTCTATTAAATTTGGAATTTATTTTTCTTCTTTCGGTTAATTTTTCTCCTAACGCTACCTGCAGTACCTCATCCATATTCTTAACCAAAACAAACTTCATTTTCTTTTGTACATTTTTAGGAATTTCTTCCATATCCTTCTCGTTTTCCGAAGGCAATACTACTATTTTCATTCCTAAACGATGCGCCGCCAATATTTTCTCTTTTAACCCACCAACAGGAAAGACTTTTCCTCTCAAGGTAATTTCTCCCGTCATTGCTACATTTTTTTTAACAGGAATCCCGGTTAAAGCGGAAACTAACGCCGAAGCGATAACAATACCGGCAGAAGGACCATCCTTAGGAATGGCTCCTTCAGGAACATGAATGTGTATTTCCTTATCGTGATAGAAATCAGAAACTAATCCCAATCGTTGGGTATTAGCACGAACATAGGAAAGAGCTGCTTTTGCTGATTCCTGCATTACTTCCCCTAATTTACCGGTTAAAGTTAAAGACCCTTTTCCATTCATCACAGAAACTTCTATCGGAAGGGTATCCCCCCCAACCTCCGTCCAGGCTAAACCTGTGGCAACTCCGATTTCATTCTCTTCTTTGCCATTTTGGGAATATTTAGGAATGCCTAAATATTCGTGTAAATTCTTACCGGTAATCTGGACCTTTCCTTTTTTCCCTTCACTTACCAATTCCTTAGCTATTTTACGGCAAATATTAGCAATCTCCCTTTCCAAATTCCTTACCCCCGCTTCCCGGGTATAATCAAAAACAACTTTATCCATTGCTTTGTCATTAATAGCCAAATTATCACCGGTCAAGCCATTTTCCTTTGTCTGTTTGGAAAATAAAAACATTTTAGCTATTTTCACCTTCTCCTCAACAGTATATCCGGGAAAACGAATAATTTCCATTCTATCCCGAAGAGAAATAGGAATAGAATAAAGGGTATTAGCCGTTGTAATAAACATTACATCCGAGAGATCAAAATCCACTTCTAAGTAATGATCGGAAAAAGTATTGTTTTGTTCGGGATCTAAAACCTCCAATAATGCCGCTGCCGGATCTCCCCTAAAATCATTACCTAATTTATCTATTTCATCCAACAAAAAAACAGGATTTTTAGATTTTACTTTCTTTATGGATTGGATAATTCTTCCGGGCAAAGCTCCAATATAAGTCCTTCTATGCCCTCTGATTTCCGCTTCATCCCGCATCCCACCCAGAGACATACGCACAAATTTTCTACCTAATGCCCGAGAAATAGACCTTCCTAAAGAAGTTTTTCCTGTTCCGGGAGGACCAACAAAACACAATATCGGTCCTTTTAGTTTTTTAGTCAACTTACACACTGCCAGATATTGCAAAATTCTTTCCTTTGCTTTATCTAAGCCATAATGGTCTTCATCTAAAATTTTTGCCGCTCTTTTTATCTCTAAATTATCCTCGGTTTTCATGTCCCAGGGAAGATTAATTAACCAGTCCAAATATGTTCTAATTACTGTAGCTTCCGGAGAAAAAGGAGGCATTTTTTCCAGACGCAGTAATTCCTTTTCTATTATTCCCTCCGCCTCTTTACTCACTTTCGCCTGCTTCATTTTAGCCTTTAATTCATCTATCTCCTTAGAATATTCATCTTTTTGCTTTAATTCTTTTTGAATTGCTTTCATTTGTTCGGTTAAATAATATTCTTTTTGAGATTTCTCAATTTGATTGCGTACCCGCCCCTGAATTTTTTTCTCAATTGACAAAATTTCATTTTCGGAAACTAATATTTTAATCAGTTTTTCAAGCCGCTCCTCCACATCAATAGCTTCGATAATTTTCTGTTTATCTTTTAATTTCACTAAAAGTGAAGAAATAACCACATCTGCCAACCTGCCGGGTTCTGAAATATTCATTGCCGAAAGAACCGCCTCAAAAGGAACACGCTGATTTAATTTAACATATTGTTCAAACTGAGCAAGTGCACTCCTCATTAACGCTTTTACTCCGGGAGATACTGCTTCCTTATCCGTAAAAGTCTCCACCTCTACTTCAAGATATTGTTCATCGGTAACGTTAAAATCCAACAATTTCGCACGACGAACTCCTTCCACCAATATCTTCAATGTACCATCAGGCATTTTCAACAATTGCAAAATTTCAGCCACACACCCTACAGAATACATATCATCCCTGCCGGGATCTTCTGTTTGAATCTTTTTCTGAACCCCTAAAAAAATAAGATGATTACCTGCCATTGCCTTTTCCAACGCTCTGATAGATTTATCCCTTCCCACAGCTAAGGGAATCATCATATAAGGGAAAACTACTATGTCCCTTACTGCTAATAACGGCAATTTACGGGGAATAATAACGTTTTTAGAAACATTTTGTTCGGAAAGTGTCATGCTGTTTTTTCCACCTTTCTCTCTTTTTGTTTAATGACTAATTGAGGTTTTTTATTTTTAGTCACCACATCCTCATTGATAATACATCGTTGAACATTACATTGCCGAGGCAATTCGTACATAATATCCAACATAATTTTTTCCATTATAGCTCGCAGTCCTCGTGCACCGCTACCTCTTTTTTGTGCTGTTTCCGCAACCCGGGCAACTGCTTCTTCAGTAAAAATAAGTTCTACCCCTTCTAAAAAAAACATTTTTTTGTACTGTTTTATTAAAGCATTTTTAGGTTTTACCATTACTTCCATTAACATTTTCCGGTCAAGTTCTTCCATCGTTGTAATTACAGGCAATCTTCCGACCAATTCAGGAATAAGTCCGTATCCTAATAAATCTTCCGGCTGAACATGGGACAATATTTCTCCTATTTTTTCCTCTTTCCTTTTTTTTATCTGTGATTCAAACCCTATGGTCTTTTGAGCAAGCCGTTCTTGAATTGTTTTCTCAAGACCGGCAAATGCTCCACCACAGATAAAAAGGATATTTGAAGTATTTACCTTAATATATTCCTGATGCGGGTGTTTTCTTCCACCCTGAGGAGGAACATTAGCCACAGTCCCCTCCAAAATTTTCAACAGCGCCTGCTGTACCCCTTCCCCAGATACATCCCGGGTAATAGACGGGGTTCCTGCTTTACGGGAAATTTTATCTATTTCATCAATATAGATAATTCCTTTCTCCGCTTTTCTAACATCATAATCTGCTTTTTGCAAAAGGGACAGAATAATATTTTCTACATCTTCTCCAACATAACCGGCTTCGGTTAAAGTGGTAGCATCGGCAATAGTAAAAGGGACTTGCAGCAATTTAGCCAATGTTTGAGCTAAAAGAGTTTTTCCTGTTCCTGTTGGCCCAACTAACAAAATATTTGATTTTTGTATCTCCACTTCCTGTTTTTCTTTTTCAATCTCGATTCGTTTATAATGGTTATATACAGCTACCGCTAAATTTTTTTTTGCCTTTCCCTGCCCAACAATGTGTTCATCCAATATTTTTTTTATCTCATGAGGTTTGGGAACATTTCTTCTTTTCTCTCCCTTTTTATCCGCTGGGTCTCCTTTTTTCAAAAGAGAATAAGAAAAGCGAACACATTCTTCACAAATGTAAACGCCCTGCCCCCCGACTAATTTTTTTCGTTCTTTTTTTCCTTTCCCACAAAAAATACACCTTAACACTTCTTTAGTTACTTTAAAATCAGCCATTTTATTCCTCTGGTATAACGCTTAAATCCTTTCAATTAACAAGACCATATCAAGCTTATTTTATTTTTTTCCACTCTTTCTCATTACAATAACCTCATCAACAATTCCATATTTTTGGGCTTCCTCTGCACTCATAAAAAAATCCCTATCAGTATCTTTTTCTATCTTTTCTATAGGTTTCCCCGAATGTTTGGCTAATATTTCATTTAATTTTGCTTTCATGCGCAAAATTTCTTTCGATTGAATCTCTATGTCTGTTGCTTGTCCCTGAACCCCGCCTAAAGGCTGATGAATCATAATTCTCGAATGGGGTAAGGCAAATCTCTTCCCCTTTGTCCCCGCCGAAAGTAAAAGAGCTCCCATACTTGCCGCCTGTCCCATACAAATGGTAGAAATAGAAGGTTTAATATATTGCATAGTATCATAGACCGCTAACCCGGAAGTTACTATTCCTCCGGGACTATTTATATATAAAAAAATATTTTTATCCGGATCCTCTGCTTCTAAAAAGAGCATTTGAGCAATTATTAAATTTGCTATATCGTCGTCTATAGGAGTCCCTACGAAAACAATTCTATCTTTAAGCAGCCTTGAATAAATATCATAGGCACGTTCTCCCCTTTGACTCTGCTCAACCACCATTGGTACTAAATTCATAAAACTACCCCCAATAAACAAGTAATATCAAAAATTATCTTTTTTTTAATCTACGATTCAATTTCTTTTGAATTCACTTAAACAAAAACAACCAACTAACTAAATATTTATTTTAACTCTCACTTTCCTCGGGTATCTGTCCTTCCGAATTCCTATTAAAATATAACCCATTGTCATTTGTGATTCATTTTAGCATTTTCTACGAGAAAGTCAAAGATTTTCTTTTCCAACAATCTTTGAAAAACAGTTTCTTTATTTTCATTAAAATATTTTTTAATTTTCTCCTTCTCTTTTTGTCCCGCCGAATTAATTGCTCTTTCAATTTCGTTTTTTATTTCTTCCTCCGAAACCTGAATATTTTCCTTTTGGCTAATAGCACCAAAAACATAAAAAAGCTGTACTTGTTTATATGCTTCTTCTTTGTATTTCTCTTTTAATGCATCATCAGTCAAACCCGCCTGTTCCGGTTGAAGTCCTTGTTGAACAATATATTTTTTCGCTTTTGACACTAAGTGGGTTAATCTATTGTCTACCTGTGAAGAAGGAACATCTATAGGATTATTTTTTATAAGACCGGCTATCAATTGTTCTTCCACGTCCTGTTTACTTTGAAATTCCTTTTCTTTTTTTACGTTTTCTTCTATTTTTT
The DNA here is from genome assembly GCA_023132075.1 of bacterium. GTDB lineage: Bacteria > CBDUZB01 > JAGLHV01 > JAGLHV01 > JAGLHV01 > JAGLHV01. The sequence continues at coordinate 1,127 of JAGLYT010000043.1, read as the reverse complement.
TCTTTAAATCATCCAAATCAGAACATCCCATATCCTTAGCAAAATCATCCGATAAAGAAGGAAGACTTTTGGATTTTATTTCTACAACCTCTGTTTTAAAAACAACCTTCTTCCCCGCCACATCTTTTTTGTTATAATCCTGCGGAAAATCTATTGTGATTTCTTTTTCTTTATTTTTCTGAGCACCGATTAATTGCTGATTAAAACCCTCGATAAAATTATCCCAGGCCATATTTATAAGCCGCCCTTTTTCGCTCCAATCTCCTAAAACCTCACCATCTAAAATCCCCTGACAATTGATAACTACAAAGTCATCCTTTTCTACAATTAAACGATCCGAAGCCACTAACTGTGCATTTCGTTCCTGAAGATTATTTATAGCATCCTGCACATCCTTACCGACAACATCAACACTTTTTTTCTTAACAGAAATCTCTTTGTACCCTTTCACTTCAAACTCAGGCCTTATTTCTATTTTTGCCCTAAAAGAGAGCGGCTGTTCCTTTTCAAATTTTAAGTCCTCTATTTGGGTACAGGAAATCGCATCAATCTTTTTTTCTTCAATTACTTTATTTAGGGTGTCAGAGACAAGATTATTTACCGCATCTTCTTCTGCGGTTTGACTAAATTTCTTCCTAACTATATCCATAGGAACTTTTCCTTTACGAAATCCCGGCAACTTAACCTTCGTTTGTAATTTTAGATAATTCTTTTCTATCTCGTTTTTTACCTCAAGAGAAGGAATTTCCACTCCCAGTGTAATTTGACAAAGTTTAGAATCTAAAATATCAGCTTTAACATTTTGTGTCATTTTTCCAAAACCTCATTTCATTTTATTTAATTTTTTTCAATATTTTTTTATGGAGCGGGCGATGGGGTTCGAACCCACGACCTTCTGCATGGCAAGCAGACATTCTACCGCTGAACTACGCCCGCATACTAGTTAACAGATAAAAGACTAAAAACAGTCCATAGTCCACAGTCGATAGTCCATAGACAACAGACAAAAGAATAAATACTAAAGACAACAACAGGCACAAAGTCACTGACAAATTCTCAAATTCAAAATTCCCGCCATAACAGACTGGCGAGGCAAGCGAAACAAAAAAATGAAGGTGAAATGTGTT
>JAGLYT010000042.1 GCA_023132075.1 bacterium | reverse complement strand
CCCTCATAAAAGCAGCATAAGGATATCCCAAAGAACTTAATTTAAGTTCTATAAGCGGAAAGTTGCCGATATGCGCCCCAATCATAATCACACCATTTTTTTCATTCAAAGCTTCTTTTAAATGTTCTTCCCCGTTTATCTCAATTAATTTGGTTATTTCTTTTGTATCCTTTTTAAAAAAATGCCCTATTTCACAAATTGAATACGCAAAATTTCTAAAAACACGCCGAATAAGTTCTTTCTTTTCTTTAAGGGTTAAGCTTTTTCCATAAACCAAATTTAAGTTGTTCATTGCTCTTCGATAATGTTTTTTTAATAAAAGATAAGCTATATCACCCAACATATCAGCAAATTTGTACATACATTTAAAACTTAAACGTCCGTTAATCCCTACAATTATGCGTAAAACCATCCCTCCTAAATAACGACCTATTTTTTTCGTTCTTTTCGACATTTTTTAAATTATTCCCCCGAATTCTACTCTAACAACCCGGCGATTAACTCCAAATTTTTCAAGGTTGCACCCTGTCCGGATAAAACGGCATTCCCGGCGTTTTTCCCCATCTTAGACAACAGCGAAAAATTACTTAATAAGTGTAATATATTAATTTCCAGCTCTTCTTCGTTTTTAACCTGAATAGCACCTTCCCGTTCTTTAAGCAAACAGGCCGGTTCTTTAAAATTTTGCATATAAGGACCGAATAAAACCGGTTTACCCAGGCTGGCCGGTTCAAGAATATTATGTCCGCCTATTTTAACCATGCTGCCCCCCACAAAAACAACGGTAGCAATACTATATGCTTTTATTAATTCCCCCATAGTATCCAGAACAACCACATCTATCGGGGGAAAAAATCCTTGTCCGTTTTTTGAAAAATTCATTTTAGAGGACAAAGTGCTTTTCCTGATAAAACTAAAAGATTCCCTTTCAAGCAAATTCTCCAAATAAGTAATTCGCTCTAAATGACGGGGAGCAATGATTAATTTCAACCCGGAATGTTTTTTTAAAACCTGCTTGTAAACATCTATAATTATTCTTTCTTCCCCTGCCCGCGTACTACCGGCCACCCAGATTAAATCATTTTCTGAAAAGGAAAATTCGCGATAAATATCTTTGTTTTTCTGATTAATAATTTGTTCCGATAAAACCCCGTCGTACTTGATATTGCCGGTTATGTTCACTTTCATTTTTTCTGCACCCAGAAAAACAATCCGTTCCGCATACTTTTTCGACTGCATACTAAAAACATCTATAAAAAATAAAGCTTTTTTTACCCATAATTTAAAAAATTTGTATTTTTTAAAACTTGTATCTGAAATGCGACCATTAACAATAATAATTTTTGCCTGCTGTTTTTTAACCAAACGAACCAGATTCGGCCAAATTTCTGTTTCCACCAAAATCAAAACCTTAATATTGAAACACTTTAAAATCCTTTTTATACAACCCTTTAAATCAAGCGGGACAAAAATAACTATTTCATTCGGATACAAATCTTTTAATATTTGAACCCCTGTCGGAGTCATGGAAGAAATAAGCAGATTACAATAAGGAAACTTTTTTCTTATTTCTTTTATCAATGCAGAAGCAATTTTTGCTTCTCCCACAGAAGATGCATGAACCCAAAAATATTCTTCTTCTTTTTTTATGCGCCTTTTTATTTTTGAAGACAAAAATCCAAATCTTTGTCCAATACCTTCCCTCCATTCGGAAGAAAAAATCATTTTTATCCCCCAAAAGGGGAAAGTAAAAAAAACCAAAAAAATCAAAATTAAATTATATAAAAAATACATTTTATTTTCTCACCAAAACATCCGCTTCCTCAGTAATTCTATTCATAGATTTTTCTAATTCATAAGTTTTTTCCTCAAGATTATCATCAATTCCTACATAAATCGGTGCACCGGTAATTACAACTCCTTTATTGAAAGGGAAAGGAACAATAAACTTATCCCAAGAAGAAAGCATTTTTTTTCGCTTCATACCATAAGTTAAAGGAACTATAGGACAACCACTCCTTTGAGCTAAATAAATAACCCCTGATTGAACTTTATTTATCGGTCCGCGTGGACCATCAGGGGTTATCGCTGCTATCTTATTTTCCCCTAATTTTCTCAATATTTCTATGAACGCCCTCCTTCCACCCCGGGTAGAAGAGCCTCTCACCGTTTTAAAACCAAATCTGTGTAGAACCCGAGAAACATCTTCGCCATCTTTACTCTGACTGACCATTACATTAATATTTTGGTAACGATGGGAATAAGTTAAATACAAAAGACGATTATGCCACAAAGCATAAATAAAAGATTTTTTCTTCTCTTTTAAAACCTTAACATCTTTATGCTCGATATTTCTTACTACAGAGGTTTTTCCAATAATGTTTATAACCAACCAGACCACAAAAGGAACAAATTGTTCATTAATAAATTTCATTGATTTCCCGCACATTTAGTTAAATCTATTTCAATCTTTTTAATATAAATCTTAAAATATAAATTTCTATGTATTCCATCATTAAAATATTATTATTTTCTCCATTTAAAATAAGGCGAGATTGATTCCAAACAAACTTCTTAACGCGGTTTACAGGTAGAAACCCAGCCGACTATAGCCAGCATGCTTTTTTTAGGTGATAATTGATAATTCTCATTAAAAGTTATCCCTATTTTTTCTACTTCAAGAATAGTTAAAACTTTCTTACTGATTTCAGCATTCCATTCTTTACAGTAATTATCCAAACTGGAAATTAACTCACATTCCTGTTTTCTTGCCTCTGAGGCAATCAATCGATTAACAAAACAAGAAGCTTCCCGCAGTGATTCATTTCCTATTACCTCTAAAACCTGCGACAAAAATAAATCACCTGAGATTTCTTTCTTTTGTTTTTCCTCCTCTAATTCTTTGCCGATGGTTACCACCCATAAACTCACAGCTAACCAATCTTTAACCCTTTTGACTAAATCATCCATACCCGAAGACAATTTACGGGTTTTTTCTTTATTCAGTGTTTTATAAAGCACACAAGGAACAATTAATTCCTGAGCAAAATTAATTATCTCTTCTATTTTTTCTCTCTTTTCTTTTTTAACAAGTTTTATATCTTTTATTCCAAAAACATTTACCAGCTCTTCTTCTTCAAAATCTTTCGCCGTTAACAGGTTTTTTAATTTCAATATTTTAAAAATTTTTATCGGAGGAACAACTATGTTGAATTTTTTTATTTTGGTCATTAAAATATTACCCGCACATTTAAATTGTTTTTTTTAGCTTCTATTTTTTGCCTTTTCTTGTTTCCCACTCATAAACCAAAGGAGCAGCTATCGCAATCGAAGAATAAGTTCCGATTATAATTCCAAACAATAAGGTAAAAGCAAAATCATGTATTACACTTCCTCCGAAAAAGAAAAGAGAACTTACAACCAGGAATGTAGTTAAAGAAGTTATCATTGTCCGGCTAAGAGTAGAATTTATTCCTTTATTCACAATGTCATAAAAGGTATCCTTGCGTCGCAATCTGGTAGTTTCCCTTATTCGGTCATAAACCACAATAGTGTCATTGATCGAATAACCGGCTAAAGCAAGTAAAGCAGCAATTACCGTTAAAGTTATTTCTTTATTGGCCAGAGAAAGGACCCCAAAAACAATAAACACATCATGAATTAATGCTATTACCCCTGCCATTCCATAAACACCGGATTTAAACCGGAAAGCAACATAAATAATTATTCCGATAAATGACCAAAAAATAGCTCCTCTGGCACGTTTCATTAAATAATTTCCTACCGACGGACCGACCATTTCATCCCGGTCTATTACAAAATTATTATCTTGTAATCCTTCCATAAGTGCTTTTTGAATGAGTTGGCTTGTTTGTATGTTTATGTCTTTGCTCTTCTTTACCCGTATAATAACCCTGTTGTCTTTAGTAAAATCCTGTATTTCACTGCCGGGTAAATTATGAGTATTTAATATTTCCCTGATTTTTGCGGTACTTACCGGATTGGCAAAGGTAAGCTCTAACATCGTTCCACCCCTAAAATCAATTCCCATATTTGCTCCGCCTTTACCGATCAAGGAAACCATCCCTAACAAAACAAGAACTATTGAAATAACAAAAAAAACCCATCTTTTCTTTAAAAAATCAATATTAGATTCCTGAAAAAGCTGCATCTTCGCCTCCTATTTTTATTAAACTTTTTGATAAAACACTTAACATCTCATTTGATATCCAAATTTATGTCAATAATATCTCTGGCAGCTCAAAATATTTAGCTGTTTCCGTTTAAATGCTTAATTTCTCAACTTTTTTTCCACTTAATGCCCAGTTAAAAATTTCATGGGTAACCATAATTGCAGTGAACATACTCATAAGAATACCCAGGGTTAAAGTAACGGCAAACCCCTTCACAGGACCGGTGCCGAATTGAAAAAGAAAAGCAGCTGCAATTAAAGTAGTTAAATTTGAATCCAAAATAGTTTTAAAGGCTTTCTGATATCCGGCATCAATAGCTACCCGAACAGTCTTTCCGCTTTTTAATTCTTCTCTAATGCGCTCGAAAATAAGCACATTGGCATCTACCGACATACCAATGGTAAGAATAATTCCGGCAAGCCCGGGCAGGGTTAAAGTAGCATGTAAATAAGCCATTGCACCTAAAATAAGTATTAAATTCAGGAAAAGAGCAAATACTGCCACCGAACCGGATAACCGATAATAGAAAAGCATAAAAAAAACTACTAAAATTGCACCAATACCCATTGCCAGAATACCTTTTTTTATCGAATCTCTTCCCAGGGAAGGACCAACCGTTCTGTTTTCAATAACATTAACCGGAGCAGGTAAGGCACCAGCACGTAAAATAATGGCTAAATCTCTTGCTGTTTCTGCAGTAAAATTTCCTTCAATAATGGCATTCCCATCAGGGATCCTATTTTTAATCACCGGAGCAGACTGAACTACTCCGTCCAGCACAATAGCCAGATTTCTTTCGATATTATCTTCGGTAACCAGAGCAAACTTTTTTGCTCCTTCTTTATTAAATTTGATTGATACATAGGGAAATCCGTATTTCCCTCCTATCTCTACTTTAGCATCTACTAAAGAAGCACCGGTAAGTTCTGCCTCTTTCTTTACTAAATATTCTCTTTCTTCTTTACCAGGCAATAATTCATATCCATCAGGAATATTTCCCTCTATAGCTTCTGACATCTTTCCCTGGTCATTTACTAATTTAAATTCCAAAAGAGCGGTTTTCCCAATAAGCTCCATTGCCCGCCGGGCATCTTTTATCCCGGGAAGCTGCACCACAATCCATTTCTCTCCCTGTTTAACAATTAACGGTTCGGCAATACCAAACTGGTCTACCCGATTACGCACAATCTCAATAGCCCTATCCACCGCCTCTTTTAATTTCATTCCTTCCGGCATTTTAGCCGTATCTATCTCTAAAATAAGATGCATTCCGCCGCGCAAGTCCAGCCCCAAATTTAATATCTTATTCAAAATACGATTTCCTTCTTTCTCCGTGGTTTCTCTTTCCTGATTATCCATCCTATACCAGGTATAAGTAGGATACAAAAACCAACAGGCTAAAAAAATAACCAACCCTATAAAAATACGTTTCATTTGTCTTGCTGTCATTTTGTTTCTCCTTTTATCTTTTCTTTTTTTTAGTCAATCAAGTTTAATTAACCAACCATAACGCTATAATAGTCTTGTTTTATTTATAATTAACTCAAATTTGCAATTTAGAAATTCAGCCGCTTTACGGCACATGACCATACGGCTTAGAAATATTTCGAAATATTCCATTACCTGAGAAATATTAACATCAATATTCAACTCTAAAGTAATTGTTTTCTTCTCATTGTTCACCCGTAAAAAAGATTTCTCAGCGGCATAATTCACCCGGTCATGAATATCAAAAGCTAATACACTGGGATTATGTACACGGGTTCGATGAACATCGGATTTATCAGCCAGAATTAAAGCAGCTGCAACTTCATTAATCGGTTCACCCGTAGATTCCTCATGATTACCCACTGCACTAATGACAATAGCTACTTCTTCATTATTTAAGCCCACATCAGGTAAAACCTGCATGGCAATAAGGGCACCTGATTGTTCATGTCCTTTCCTGTTTATAACATTGCCTATATCATGTAAATATCCGGCAATCGCCCCTAAATTACAAACATCTTCCTCAAAATTTAAATGCTTTAATATGTTGTAAGCAATATTAGAAACTAAATTAGCATGCCGATATCCATGCTCAGTATATCCAATCGTTTCCAGGCATTTATTAGCTCTCTCGATAAACGCTATTACCAGCGGATGATTTTTAATGTCATCTACTTTACAATGTAACATTGTCCGTTCCTTTCCCTTTTTAAGAAACTTTACAATTAGTTTCTATCTCCGAAGATGTTTTCAAAACCTGACTTACTGCACTTTTAGCCAGTTTAATTCTTACTTCTTCCGCAATTTCGATCTCAAATACGGACGGTTTAATTCCGACAACAACTCCGTATACCCCTCCGGAAGTAAGAACTTTATCTCCTTTTTTTAAATTATTAAGCATCTCCTGATGCTCTTTAGCCTTTTTTTGTTGCGGCCTAATTAAAAGAAAATAAAAAATAGCAAAAATTAAAATCCATGGAAAAAATTGCACTAAAGGATTTACCTGTGGTTGCATTTACTCCTCCTTAAAATATATATTTAAAATCAATAAAATTATTTTCAACAGTCTTTCCTTCTTCATTTATCAAGAATTAACCTTTGATGTGCTTCGTTCATATTTTCCCAGGAATTCTCTCTTTGCTGCCTCAAAATTATCTTCTTCAATTGCCTTTCTAATTTTAGTCATTAATTTTATCATAAAATACAAATTATGTAAAGTATTTAACCTGAGTGCCAAAATTTCCCCAACGCGAAAAAGATGTGATAAATATGCCTTAGTAAAATTGCGGCAAGTATAACAATTGCATTCAGGGTCAAGAGGAGAAAAATCATCTTTGTATTGTGCATTTTTTATATTTACTTTACCAAAAGTAGTAAATAATTGTCCGTTTCGTGCATTTTTTGTAGGCATTACACAATCAAACATATCTATTCCTAATTCAACACAATCCCATAAATCTTCAGGACTGCCAATCCCCATTAAATATCGAGGCTTTTCCTCCGGCAAAAAAGGCAAAGTATAATTTAAAACTTCATACATCAAATTTTTAGGTTCTCCCACGGAAAGCCCTCCCAAAGCATATCCGTCAAAACCAATGTTTATTGTCTCCTGAATGCTCTGTTTGCGCAAATCATTGTATACGCCGCCCTGAACAATTCCGAATAAAGAACTTTTATGATTTAGAAGAGAATCAGTTTCTTTAGTGAACCGTTCCTTACATCTTTTTGCCCATCGTAACGTTCTCTCCATTGACTGCTTTGCTTCATTATATTCGCAAGGATAAGGAGAACATTCATCAAAAGCCATAATTATATCAGCACCTAAATTATTCTGAACCTTAATTGCTTCCTCGGGAGAAAGAAAACAACTATTTCCGTCTATGTGTGAACGAAATTCCACCCCTTCTTCTTTAATCTTTCTTGAGCTGGACAAACTGAATACCTGGTATCCCCCGCTATCGGTTAAAACAGGCCTATCCCAACTCATAAAACGATGTAGACCGCCGGCCCGTCTTATTAGCTTATCACCCGGTCTCAATAACAGATAATAAGTATTAGCCAAAACAATTTCTACTCCTATGTCTTTTAATTCGCAAGGAGCAATTGTCTTTACTGTTGCCTGCGTTCCCACCGGCATAAAGACAGGGGTATTAATCATTCCATGGAGAGTAGAAATTTGCCCTGTACGGGCATTATTATGAATATTTTTTTTTAATATTTTAAAGTGCATTTTTTTAGTTTTTTAACCCGAAAAAATAAACAAGCGGATTATATCACATTTCTTTGAAAATGTAAAATAAAAAATAAATAAGGAACAACCTCATTCCCCTCTAAAAAACAAGATTGTTCCTTATTTCAAGCCTTTATTTTTTTTGTTCGAAGTTACCTTTTTTTCTCCTCAATTAAAAGCCAAAAATAAAAAGAAAGAGTAACTATCACCATTATTATTAAAGTAAACCCCAAAGGAAGTAAAACACAAGCCTTACTTAAAAGATACATCAATAGAACTAAAAATGTTATTTCCCAAAAAAACAATGATTTGTCCATAATAGTTTCTTCTCCAAAATAAAGGCGAACAAATCTTTTTAGAACCATCTTATCTAAAAAACTTAGATTTGAAAATTCAAGTCCGTAGGTGGAAAGATACGGGTTTTTTTGTCTCCATAAAATATCACCAATTACTTTTAGCGCCGAGCGTTGATTATGGAGAGTAAATACCAGATAACATTTTTCCTGTTTTTTAAATTCAATTCCACTTTCAAAACAAATTCCTCCCTCAGAAAGATTAACAATTTTAGCATGAGAATCCTGGCTATAATGACGGCCGGAAGCATTTGAAACCGCTACTTTTAAGTTTAGTTTTACCCTCTTATATTCCCGCTTTTCTATTCCCAAAACGATTATCATCTTTTCGTTTATATTTTGATAATTAAAAAATATTTTTCACAATAAATTTTTTATTTTGCAATTTAAATACTGATATTTTTTACCATCTCTAATTTTGTGCCATCCGGCACCTATTCTCTTTTTTTTACGCAAATAATTTAAAAAGAACTATAAAAATACCTAATAATATAAAAACTCCCCCTCCCAAGATTAATGGCTTACTCAAAAAAAGTGCTTTCCCTTTGCGAGTTTGCATCAATCGTTTAAGAGCAAACTTATCTAATAAATTAATTTTTAAAATATAAATCCCATATGTAGAAAGGTACGGATTTTGTTCTGCCCTTCTGATTATGCCCATTATTTTTATTACAGTCCCTTTATTATTAACAACCATCTCTAATAAACATTTTTCTCCTTGATAAAAAGAAATTCCGCTTTGAAAACAAACTCCTGCTTCACTGATATCAACGATTTGAGCATGTTTGTCTTTACAATGAGCAATATTATTAGCATCAAAAACAATCACTTTTGCATTTAATTTTATGCGCGGGAATTTTCTTTTTTCCTTCATTAAAATTACTCCCTTTTTGAATCAAGTAAAAATAAATCTTTTAAGCATTTAATTTTATTTTTTTTTAAATAATCGGCTACTCCCTCAACAATTTTCAAAGGTGTCTGCGGATTTATAAAATTACCTACACCCACAGCTACAGCAG
>JAGLYT010000041.1 GCA_023132075.1 bacterium | reverse complement strand
ATCATGCCCGGGAATTAGAAAAGAAGTTTGGGGTAGGACCGCATACCATTTCTTTTCCCCGGCTGGAGCCGGCGTCTAATACTCCCTTTAATCAACAGGCGGGACATAAGGTAAGTGATGACGATTTTAAAAAGTTAATTACGGTAATCAGATTGGCAGTACCTTATACCGGAATGATTCTTACTGCCCGGGAATCTGCCCAGGTAAGACGGGAAGTGCTGGATTTAGGATGTACTCAGACGGATGCGTCTACCCGTATCGGAATTGGTGCATATAGTGACCGCTATGCTACACAGGAAGGAGAAAGACAGCAGTTTTTTTTAGGGGATACCAGGAGTCTTGATGAGGTAATCAGAGAGTTAGCCGAAAGAGGGTACATTACTTCCTTTTGTACTGCCGGATATAGATGCGGAAGAACAGGGGATAAGATTATGAAACTTTTAAGAACAGGTGAAGAAGGAAAATTCTGCAAATTAAATGCCGTTCTTACTTTTCGGGAGTGGCTTGACGATTTTGCCGGCGAGGAAACCAAAATTGCCGGTGAGGCAATTATTAATAAAGAGATAGAAGAAATTAAGCAAGTGATACCGACTTTTTATCCTAAGCTTATGGAGTATTACGAAAAGATTAAAAAAGGAGAAAGGGACCTTTATCTTTAATAAAAATTAGGTGGGAAATATGAATGTTTTGGTTACCGGAGCTACCGGGTTTATCGGTAGAAATTTAGTGCAGGAATTGGCTCAGCGTAAAGGATATGAAAATATCTTTTGTCTGGTAAGGAATGAAAAGAAAGCCGCTAGATTGAAGCCTTTCGGGGTGAAATTGATTTATGCTGACATTATCCGGAAGGAGACTTTAGAAAAAATAAAAAAAGAAAAAATAGATGTTGTTTTTCACTGTGCCGGATATGTGGGCAATAAAAAAATATTGTTAAGGGAGATGAATGTTTTAGGTACGGAAAATATATGCGAGTTATCCCGGCAGTTAAAAGTAGAAAGGATGGTTTATCTCAGTTCCATAGCGGTAGTAAGCGGGAATAAGCAAATTCCTTTAACCGAAGATTTACCTTATAATGCAACGGGTCCTTACGGCCAATCAAAAATAGAAGCGGAAAAAAAAGTATTGGAATTTCGCCGAAACGGGTTGAGGACTGTAATCATAAGGCCCTGTATGATTTACGGAGAGGAAGAGCCTCACTTATTAAAACTTCTTTGTTTTTTATTGGAATATAAGTTGTTGCCTTTAGTTGATGAAGGAAAAAGAAAATTACATTTGGTTTACATGAAAAACGTAATAGAGCTGATGCTTTATTCTGTTAAAAAAGAGGAGTTTTTAAAAGATACTTTTTTTATAGCGGACAATGAGGTTTTGAGTGTTAAAGAAATCTTTGATACGATAACTAATGTAGCCGGAGTCTCTCCAGCCTGGAATGTTCCTGCGGTTCTAAAGCCGGTATTTTTAAGAATTCCTTTTTTGCGCAGGGGGATAAAATTTTTTCTTAAAGATAGAATATATAGTATAGAAAAAATTAAGTCTTTAAATTTTAATCCTCCTTGTCCGGCAAAGTCCGGTTTTGAGCAAAGTGTACGGTATTTTATAAAATGAATAAAAAAGAAATTCTGGAATATCTTAAAAGTAATGAAATATCTCCCCTCTTAAGCGAAGCGGATAAAACAAGAAAGTTATATTGCGGGGAAGATGTTTTTGTCCGGGGGATTATTGAGTTTTCTAATGTTTGTGTGCGTAATTGTTTATACTGTGGGTTAAGAAGAGACAATAAAAAAATAAAACGTTATCGAATGCAGACGGAGGAAATAATAGAGTGTGCGTTTAAAATAATAGAAAAAGGAATAAAGACAATAGTTTTGCAATCAGGGGATGATTTTTATTATACGCGGGAAATGATTGGCGGGATTATTGGTAAGATTAAGAAAAAATACCCTAACGTTGCCATTACCTTATCTATCGGGGAAAGGCCCTTAAAAGAGTATAAAGTATTTAGAGATTATGGTGCGGACAGATACCTGCTCAAGACAGAGACGATGAATGCTGAACTTTATCAGCGGTTACATCCGGGACAAAGTTTATCTGTCAGATTGAAAATTTTGGATTATTTAAAGAAGGTGGGTTTTCAGGTGGGGGCGGGATGTATTGTCGGCTTGCCCGGACAGACACCGGATGATTTGGTTAGGGATATTTTATTTTTAAAAAAATCACATTTTGCTATGGCAGGAATAGGGCCTTTTATTCCTCAGGGAGAAACCCCGTTAAAAAATTTTCCTCAGGGAAAATTAAAATTAACCTTGAAAGTGCTGGCATTAGCCCGTATTTTAACTAAAAAGACTTACCTTCCGGTAACAACGGCTTTAGCTACAATTAATCCACGAAGAGGGCAGGTATTAGGACTAAGGGCAGGGTGTAATGTGATTATGCCCGATTTTACCCCGGGAAATTATAGGAAAAAATATAAAATTTATGATCATAAAGTGAAAGTCACATTAACCAATGCAAAAAAAATAATTTTACAGGCGAAAAGAAAAATTTGCTTAAATAGAGGAGATGCTTTGAAATAGATAATTATTTTTTTCTTGCCTTAAGAATAGATATAAAGTAAAATTAAAAAAAGATTTTAAAAAAATCACAAAATAAGGAGAAAATAATGATAAAAAATTTTGTTCTGGATACAAATGTTTTAATTCACGATATTGATTGTATACATAATTTTGCGGATAATAAGGTTACCGTTCCCATAGCAGTAATTGAGGAGCTGGATAAATTAAAAAGGTCTCCTGATGAAAGGGGAAGAAATGCCCGAATGATTGCACATAAAATAGATGAATTACGTGTTAATGGAAAATTAAATGAAGGGGTGCCGTTGAAAGAGGGAGGTGTTTTTAAAGTCGAAATTGATCCTTCCGGAGAGAAAATGTCTTACAAATCAAAAAATTTTTCCCCTGATACCCGTATTCTTCATACAGCCATAGCTTTGCAGGAAAAAGGGGAAAATATCGTTTTTATTACCAAGGATATAAATTTGAGAATAAGGGCGGAAGCAGTAGGCCTGACCGTTCAAAATTACGAAAAAGAAAAAGTTGATGTGGAAACCTTGTATTCCGGGTATAGAACGATTAAAGTCAAAAAAGAAGTAATTGATAAATTTTTTAAAGATAAGAAAATTAAAGCAGATAAATTAGGCAAGTTTTCTCCTAATGAATTTGTTATCCTTAAAGATGACCAGAATGATTCCCATTCAGCACTTTTAAAGTATGAGCAAAAGAGCGATTCTTTTGTGTCGCTTTCTCATCAGAAAACAGTTCCCTGGGGAATAAAACCGTTGAATAAGGAACAGAGATTTGCTCTGGAGTTGCTGTTAAGTGAGGAGATCAAATTAGTGACCCTGGTGGGGGTTGCCGGTTCGGGAAAAACATTGCTTTCCATTGCCTGCGGGTTGCAGAAAACAATAGATGAACAAAGTTACCGCCGGCTGCTTATTTGCCGGCCGATTATTCCCATGGGTAAAGACCTGGGTTTTTTACCGGGTACAAAAGAGGAAAAATTACAGGAATGGATGGGAGCAATAAACGATAATTTGGATTTTCTTTTTGAAAGGAATAATCCTTCCGGGGTTAAAAAAAGTAGTCAATATCTTTTTGATACAGGAAAAATTGAGATAGAAGCATTAACTTATTTGCGGGGGAGAACGTTGCCTCAGCAATATATCATTATTGATGATGCTCAAAATTTAACCCCCTTAGAAATGAAGACCATTGTTAGCCGGGCAGGAAAAGATACCAAGGTAATATTAACCGGAGATCCCTATCAGATAGATAATCCCTACCTTGATATTGCCAGCAATGGTTTGACCTATGTTGTAGAGAGATTCAAAGGGCAGGAATTATTCGGAAATGTAACCTTTGTTAAGAGCGAAAGAAGTGAATTAGCCGCTTTAGCTGCGGCATTATTGTAAAAGGTCAATTTTTTTTATCATTGCAGAGAGAAAAAAGTTTTTTTAAGTATTGGAATCGGAAGGATATGATACCATTAACAAAGGGAAAATAATATCACTGGTGCAGCAGGGAAGCCAGACGGCAAGAAACAAAAAGAAAAAAATAGTAATGTGAGAAATCCACCCTAAAGACCCGCCTATCGCCATTATAATATGAAATAAAGATGCCCAGGTACTTAACAAGACATGGCCGAAATGGGGGAATTTAGTAGTTGGTTTAAAATGAGCAAGAAAAATACCTAAAAATGCTAAAGGATTTATTAAGTACCATTTTTCAATAAAACCCAGATGTAAGTGTCTATTGGGCATATCCAATAAAGTCTCGCCTATATAAGGAATTAGACAATCACTCAAAGTGGCGATACCAATTGAACCCAAATAACCAATAAAAACTAAAGTCCAAAATTTGTGTTTTCCCGGTGCATGTAGTTGATACATAGATACAGTTGCAAAAGCACTTAAGAGTACATGCAGGGGATGTAATAGGTAGAAAATATTATGAGAGGTATTTTGGGGAATATTTTGGCAGAGGAACATAAGAATAATCCCGGTAAATGCTCCCACAAGAGTAAAAGGTACGTGCTCTCTCAATTCTTTAATAATTAATTTAAACACTTTTTTTCCCACTATTTATAAATAGAAACCACTTCCATTAATGATTTTACTAAAATAATTATTTCTTTGTCAACTTTTTTCCGAAAAGTAAAGTGAAAAAATGCTTGCCCTGAATTTTTTAATTTATTATACTTGATTTTAGGAATGAAAATAAAAGGGAAGCGATTTATTGCAGAAAATCTTATAAATTATTTGGGTTTAATTCCCCGAAGCCTGCTGCGGGGTAGTTTATTTAAAAATAAATTTAAAATGATACAATTATGAAAATCGACCATTTATTAAGGAGGAAAAGCCATGAATTTATCTACATTGTATAAGATTAGTTATGGATTGTACATTGTTAGTTCAAAAAAAGAGAATAATTTCAATGGACAAATTGCTAATACTGTATTTCAAGTAACCTCAACTCCGCCTACGTTAGCTGTTAGTATTAATAAAAAGAATTTAACTCACGCTTTTATCCTGGAAAGCAAAATATTTACTGTTTCTATTCTTTCGCAAACAACACCAATGACACTGATTGGAAATTTTGGTTTTAAATCTGGGCACAATGTTGATAAATTCAAAGATATAAATTATAAATCGGGAATAACCGGTGCCCCTGTAGTTTTGGAAAGTGTTATTGGATACCTGGAAGCAGAAGTTATTAATATGTTGGATGTAGGAACGCATACTGTTTTTGTGGGTAATATAATTGAGGCGGAAAGCATTAGTGAGGGGATTCCAATGACCTACGCTTATTATCATCAGATAAAAGGGGGAAAAGCCCCTCCGACAGCCCCAACTTACATTAAAGAGGAACTTAAAAAGGAGGGAGGGAAAATGGATAAATATAAATGTACTGTGTGTGGTTATATTTATGACCCTCAAAAAGGCGATCCGGATGCCGGAATAAAACCGGGAATTACTTTTGATGCTTTGCCGGATGATTGGGTTTGTCCTGTTTGCGGTGCAGGAAAAGAAGCTTTTGTAAAAGAAAAGTGAAGAAAAAAAATGAGGGATAAGTAATGAAAGTACTTAAAGGTACGGCGGTATCATCTGGGTTGGTAAGAGGATTAGTTTGTTTATATTCAGATCAATCGGAAGAAACTGTTTCGCATTATACTATTACCGATAACCAAATATCAAACGAAATTGCCCGTTTAGAGGAGAGTTTTCGCAAAACGCAGGATAGTATGCAGAAAATGATTAAAGTCGCAGAGAAAATTTTTGATAAACAAGCGGTGGGAATATTTAATGTTCATCTAATGATGCTTAAAGATGAGGAGTTACTGAGGAAAATAATTAGTTTAATCAAAGAAAAAAAGATAAATGCCGAACATGCTGTTCATGATGTTTTTGAAACATATATAAATTTGTATAATAAGAAACAACTGCATTTTAAAGAATTAGCCCAGGATTTTCTGAATTTAAAAGAAAGAATATTGAGTTCTTTTAGCGGCCTCTCCGGTCATTTTGAATGTTCGGTAGGAGAAAGACAGCGTGTAGTTGTAGCCGCACAAAAGTTAACTCCCTATATGGTTCTTAATATTTCCCGCAAAAATGTTTTAGCTTTTATTACTCAGGAAGGTGGATATACTACCCATGCCATGATTCTTGCCCGTTCTCTCGGTATACCGGTTATATTTAATATAAATGTGAAAGAAAATATGCGATGTATGGATAGAGTAATTGTGGATGGGTTTTCCGGCAAAGTAATAGTGTCTCCTGACAGACGCACGGAAAAATATTATTCCCAAAAGATAGAAAGACATAAAACCAGGGAAAAGGTTTGTGAGATAAAGAGCAAAATAGTTTCCAAAACAGCGGGCAACCTTCGAATTAAATTAAAATTAAATATAAGTACCCCGGGTGAATTGGAAATGATTAAAGATTTTAATCACGACGGAATAGGGTTGTTAAGAACAGAGTTTCTTTTTTTGGAGCGAAATCATCCTCCTTCCCGGGAGGAACAAATTAATATGTATAAATTAATTATGCAGAAAGCAGTAAATAAACCGGTAGTGGTGAGGCTGCTGGATATAGGCTCGGATAAACTACCGTTATTTATTAATCTCCCTCAACAGATAAATCCTGATTTGGAAATAAAAGGAGCCAGGGCAGTAGAAAGTTTTTACGATTTGTATCTTACTCAGGTTAAAGCAATATTAATAGCGGCGAAGGGGAGAGATTTAAAAATCCTTTATCCTATGATTACTGACGAAAGTGATATTATCGTTTTTAAAAAACTTATTTCTCGGGCAAAAAAAGAATTAAAGAAAGAAAAAGAAGCTTTTAGTAAAAAAATAACAGAAGGAATAATGATTGAGATTCCTTCGGCGGCTTTAAGAGCAGATGTTCTTTTGCCTATGGTGGATTTTGCCAATATTGGGTCCAATGACCTTTTGCAATATACCCTGGCAGCTTATAGGGGTAATGCTCTGGTAGAAAAAAGGTATCATATTTTGCATCCGTCATTAGTTAAATTGTTTGAAATTATTATCAGGGCGGGCAAAAAAGAAAAGAAAGAAATTTGTCTATGTGGGGAAATTAGTTCCTTTGAAGAATTTTATCCGTTATTTTTAAAACTGGGACTAAGGAGTTTCAGTGTGGCCGTAGCGAAATTTCCACATATAAAATGTGAGCTTTTGCATCTCAATACCTCCGAAAAAACAGACCTGTTAAAAAAGGTTTATTCCGCTAAATCGAAACTCGAATTAGACCGGCTATTTCTAAAAACTTTTCCTAAATAATATTCATCTTCGGGAGATATTTGACAAAGCCTTCTTTAAGTGCTAAATTTTTATTAAAGAAAGATTATAATCACAAATTTTAGAAAAATGTCTCTCCTGAGAAAAAACAAGGACAATTTAATGAAAAGGAAACATTTAGCATTAGGTAAAGGTACATCAATTTTTATATTAATTATTTTTATTTATTCAATTAAAGTTTGGGCAACAGGGACTTTTATAGTCATTTCCTCGGCTACTTATAATGGACCGGTAAATCGTATCGATCGGGCTTTCGGATCAGCAGTAGATACAGCGGGAAACATTGTTGTTTCCGGATGTAGTGATGATGGATCAAATAGTGATTATTTTACAATTAAGTATAATAATGATTTATCCGCAGTGCTTGGTTCGGCTGTTTATAATGGTCCGGCAAATGGTCATGATTATGCTTATGGTGTAGCGGTAGATGGAGCGGGAAATATTATTGTTACCGGGGATAGTCACAACGGAACGAATTTTGATTATTTTACCATTAAGTATAATGATGACCTTTCCGTAGTACTTGGGTCAGCTGCCTACAATAACCCGGCAAATGCTAATGATTATGCCAGAGGAATAGATGTAGATGGGGAGGGAAATATTTTTATTACCGGATGGAGCTATAACGGAGGAAATTTTGATTATGTTAGCATAAAATATAATAATGATTTATCTGTAGTGCTTGGTTCGGCTACTTATAATGGCTCGGCAAACGGTGAAGATTGTGGTAGAGCAATAGTCATAGATAGAGCGGGAGATATTGTTGTTACCGGATATAGTAATAGTGGAATAAATAATGATTATTTTACCATCAAGTATAATGATGACTTTTCCGTAGTGTTAGGTTCAGCTGCTTATAATAGCCCGGCAAATTTGGGGGAGTATGCTATGGGGGTAGTAGCAGATGTAGCAGGAAATATTTTTATTTCCGGACGAAGTTACAACGGGACAAATATGGATTATTGTATCGTCAAGTATAATAGTGATTTATCTCAAACCCTCGGTGCAGTTATTTATAATGGACCGGCAAATGGGGAAGATTGGGCTAGAAGGGTAGTGGCATATGATACGGGAAACGTTGTTGTTACGGGAAAAAGTAATAATGGAATAAATGATGATTATTTTACTATCAAATATGATAGTAATTTATCCGTAGTGCTGGCATCAGCTACTTATAACGGACCTGCTGATAATGATGATCGTGCTTTTGGAATTGTATTGGATGGGACAGGAAATATTATTGTTAGTGGCTATAGTTTTAATGGATCAGATGATGATTATTTTACTATTAAGTATCATGGGCCGCCCCGGGTTTTTTCTGTTTCTCCTTCCTTTGCTTTACCCGGGGATACATTGGATGTGGCCATTAATGGTTTAAATTTTTATAATGGCGCAGCTCTTACTTTTAGTGGTACCGGAATACTCGTAAATTCAGTTAATTTTATTAGTGCAACAGACCTCATTGCCAATATTACTATTGACGCTGCTGCCGTATCAGGAAACAGGAATGTAATAATAACTAATATTGATGAAGCATATGGGATTATACCTGCGGGATTTGAAATTGGTGCAGGCTTTGGTTATCAGATAAATGATAATTTTTGTTTGGTCGAGGTTTTTCCGCGGATATTTTCCCCGAATGGTGATGGGATAAATGATCTGGCTAATTTTATTTTTGAAAACCCCGAGAATGAAGAGGTGAGAGGGATGATATTTGATTTATCCGGCAGTGTAGTAAGGGATACATTAGTGCAGAATAGTGCTACTTCTTTAACCTGGGACGGTAGAGATAATAGAGGTGTTTATGTTAGCAGCAATGTATATGTTTATCAGATTAAAGGAGGCAGTGAAGTATTTAACGGGACAGTTGTGTTAGCAAAATAGGAAACATCCGCCTTGGGAGCTTGGACGAGGAAAATAAAGGTAAAATATATTTCTCACTAGACGAATAATTTTACCCTTTGGGCACGCAA
>JAGLYT010000040.1 GCA_023132075.1 bacterium | reverse complement strand
TTAGTAAATGCAGAATTGATAATTGCTATTACCGGAACTAATGGTAAAAGTACTACGACATCCTTGATAGGAGAAATCTTCAGGAAGGCGGGAAAAGATGTTTTGGTGGGAGGTAATATAGGAATTCCCTTTTCTGATTTAGTAAACAAGGTAAAAAAGAATACGGTTTTGATTTTGGAGATAAGCAGTTTTCAGTTAGAAAGGATAAAAACTTTTAATCCGCATATTGGTATTATTTTAAACATAACCCCAGATCATTTGGAGCGGCATAAAAAGATGGATATTTATGCGGACATTAAAGCGCATTTGTTTAAAAATCAAACACCTGCTGATTTTTGTGTTCTCAACGGAGATGATTCTTATTGTGTAGAGATTGCGAAAAGAATAAAATCACAAGTTATTTTTTTTAGCCGGAAAGACCGATTGAAAAAAGGGGTATTTATCAAAGAAGGGAATATTTTTTTTAAATTAAATGAGGAGGGGGATGATTTACTGTCTTTATCCACTTCTAATATTAAACTTCCGGGGATGCATAATTTAGAGAATGTATTAGCTGCTTCCACAGCGTCTATAGTTGCAGGAATAAAACCTGAAATAATAGGAGAAACACTTAAAAGTTTTTCTGGACTGGAACACCGGTTGGAATTTGTAAAAAAAATAAAAGGCGTAAAATACATAAATGATTCCAAAGCGACAAATGTTTTTTCTACCCTGGTAGCAATAGAAAGTTTTTCTTCTAAAATTATTTTGATTATGGGCGGAAGAGATAAGGGAAGCGGTTATCTTCCGTTAAAAAAATTAATAAGGGAAAAAGTTAAATTATTAATCGTTCTGGGTGAAGCGGGTGATTTGATAAAGGAACAGTTAAGTGGCGTTGCTGAAATAATAAAAGTATCCGGAGTTAGAGAATCAGTGGAAGTAGCTTATAAAAATTCTGATAGACAGGACGTTGTTCTTTTTTCTCCGGGTTGTTCCAGTTATGATCAATTTAAAAATTTTCGGGAAAGAGGACGATTTTTTAAATCCGAAGTGGAAAAAATATGAGGAAATATTGGCATTCTCCCAATAAAGTGTTATTTCTTATTACCTGTGGTTTGGTAGTTTTTGGGGTAATAATGATTTATAATGCTAGTGCGATAATGGCTGAAAGAAGATTTGGTGACAGTACGCTTTTCCTTAAGAAACAGTTGCTCTGGGCTATTATGGGATTGTTTGTAATGATTGCTGTAAGTAAAATAGATTATAATCTCTGGCAGAAATTATCTCCCTTCCTGTTGATTATTTCTTTTTTCCTTTTATTAGCTGTATTAATTGTTGGCAAAGAAATAGGCGGAGCCCGTCGTTGGCTAAAATTGTGGGTTTTTACTTTTCAACCCTCGGAATTTGCTAAAATAGCAATGATAATTTATTTTGCCCGTTCTTTAGATAAGAAACGGGCTAAACTAAAAGATTTTAAGATAGGGGTATTACCCCATTTAATAATTTTAGGGATTTTCTTCGGCTTGATTTTAATAGAACCTGATTTTGGGGGAGCAATCATTTTAGCCAGTGTAGGTTTGATTATGTTTTTTATGGGTGGAGTTAAATTGCTTCATTTGTCTTATCTTGGTTTGCTAATGTTGCCTTGTACGTTTATTTTTATTATTATGCGTGATTATCGGATAAGAAGGATTTTAGGTTTTCTTAATCCCTGGGCTGACCCTCAAAGAAAGGGATATCATATTATTCAGTCACTTACAGCATTTGGGTCAGGAGGGATATTTGGCCGGGGATTGGGAAATTCACAACAGAAATTATTTAATTTACCTGCACCTCATACGGACTTTATTTTTCCCATTATCGGAGAAGAGTGGGGATTGGTCGGGACATTAACAATAGTATTCATTTTTATTGTTTTTGCCTGGCAGGGGAGAAAGATTTCCCTGAAAGCACCGAATCTTTTTGGTAGCTTACTCGCGGCAGGTATTACTTTTTTAATTACTTTTCAGGCGATACTTAATATTGCAGTAGTAACTGGTTGTTTACCGACAAAAGGATTAGCGTTGCCTTTTTTGTCTTTTGGCGGTTCTTCTTTAATGTTTAGTTTAATCGGAGCAGGTATTTTGTTGAATATTTCCCGACAGGCAAAATGTTAAAAGGTGATTGTTTAAGGAAAACTGTTAAATATATGGAATGCGTACCAAGATTACTGTTTAGAGGAAGTTTATGCGGATTTTAATTGTGACCGGGGGAACAGGGGGACATATTTATCCGGGAATTGCTGTGGCTGCCCGTTTGATTGAAAAATCATGGGAAGTCATTTTTGTTGGCCCTGACAAAAAACAGGTTAGGAAAATTGTCGAAAGAGCCGGATTTAAGTTTTATCCGATTTGCAGCATTGGGATGCCGAGAAAAATTTCCTTACGCTTTTTTCTTTTTTTTATCAAATTAATTTATGGGGTTTTTCAGGCAATAAGAATATTAAACAGGAATCGTCCTCATTTAATTTTGGGGATGGGAGGATATGTTTGTCCACCGGTAATTTTTGCGGCTAAGTTTTATCGTTTACCTGTTATTCTTCATGAACCAAATGTAATGGTTGGTTTAGCTAATCGTTTTTTGTCCGGAATAGTTAACAAAGTATTAATAGGATTTAAAGACTCTATGCAGTTTTTTTCGTCTAAGAAAGCGATTTATACAGGGGTTCCGGTACGGCAGGAGATTTTATTTACAGATAAGAACAGAGCGATCACCCGTTTATCTCTAAAGGGTGATAGATTTTCTGTGTTCATCTTTGGAGGCAGTTTAGGTGCACATGTGCTTAATTCGGTTAGTATAGGGATGTTGGAATTTTTGCAATCCCTGAAAGAAAAAATACAATTTATTCATATTACGGGGCCGAAAGATTTTAATGTAGTAAAAAAAGAATATCAGTCAGGATGTTTTTGTTCTTACATCGTTCCTTATATGGATGATATAGCTGATGCTTATATTTTAGCTGATTTAATTATTTCCAGGGCCGGAGCAGTTACTGTTTCTGAAATAATCGCTCAAGGTAAACCCAGCATACTAATTCCTTATCCTCATGCTACGGCAAAACATCAGGAGATGAATGCACGTTATCTTAGTGAAAGAAATGCGTCCATTTTAATTAAAGAGCCGGATTTAAATAGCTTTATTTTGGCTAAGACTGTTTTGGATTTATTTTTGCACAAAGAAAAATTAAGAAAATTATCCGATGCCTGTGAGAAAATAAGTAAACCGGATGCAACAAATGAGTTTGTGAGAGTGATAGAATCTTTGATATGACATAGTAGAGGATTTAAATATTCTAAATCAGTATTTGATTAACGGAGGTGCGATGTTTAAAAAAATCAAACATATTCATTTTGTTGGTATTGGCGGTTCAGGGATGAGCGGAATTGCTGAAATATTGATAAATCTTGGATATAAAATTTCCGGTTCGGATATGAAAGAAACGGAAGTTACTCAAAGATTGGCAAATATGGGCGGGAATATTTTTATTGGTCATCATAAGGATAATATAAATGATGTCCATGTGGTAGTTTCTTCCACTGCGATTGATCGGGATAATGTTGAAATAAAAGAAGCAAAGAGGAAAAACATTCCTGTTATCAGGCGGGCCGAAATGTTGGCTGAATTAATGCGTTTAAAGTATGCAGTGGCAGTTGCCGGGACACACGGAAAAACCACTACTACTTCTATGGCTGCCTGGGTATTAGCTAAAGGTGGGTTTGATCCTACGGTGGTAGTTGGCGGGCGATTTAATAATATTGGAGGAGGGGCAAAGCTGGGCAAGGGTGATTATTTAGTGGCAGAGGCAGATGAAAGTGATGGTTCTTTTTTGAAATTAACGCCTACTATTGCGGTGATTACCAATATTGACAATGACCACCTTGAATATTATGGTAATATAGAAAATATACAAAAAGCATTTATTCAGTTTATAAATAAAGTGCCGTTTTATGGGTGTGCTATTGTATGTAATGATGATGAAAATATAAGGAACATTTATAACAAAATTGAGAGAAAATATTTTACCTACGGGATAAAAAAACCTGCCGATTTTTTTGCCGGTAATATTAAATTCGGAGAATTCGGAAGTGAATTTGATGTAGAGCAAAAAGGGAAAAAATTAGGCAGGATAAAGACTGGTATTTTGGGGATGCATAATGTAAGTAATGCTCTTGCCAGTATTGCCTGTGGACTGGAATTGGGTATTGATTTTTCTTGTATTGCCGAAGCATTGGGAGATTTTCAGGGAGTAAAAAGGAGGATGGAAATTGTTGGAAAAGAAAATGATATTTTGATTATCGATGATTATGGACATCATCCTACTGCAATACAATTCACTTTGGCAACAATTAAGAAAATATGGCCTCAACGAAGAATGGTAGTTCTTTTTCAACCTCATCGGTATACCCGCACCCGTGATCACTACAGGGAATTTGGGGAATCATTTCGTGATGCAGACGTAGTGAAAATAATGAATATTTATCCGGCAGGGGAAAAGCCGATACCCGGAATAACCGCAGAATTAATCTTAGAAAGTATTAAAAAACATAATGAGGATGTGGAGTGTTTTCCTTCTAACGATGCTTTTCAGGCAAATTTGATTAATGTTTTGCATCCGGGAGATGTAGTGGTGACTTTAGGGGCAGGTGATGTTTGGAAAAAAGGTAAAAGTTTGTTGAAATTGTGGAGAGGGGAAAAAGATTAGTTAGATTAATTTATTTTGTTAAGTTTAAAAATATTATTAGATAAAATTAGCAAACGAAAGACGGAAAGGGCAAGGGAGAAAGAGAATTTATAATGGCAAGGAAACAGAAAAAAAATTCGGATATAGAAAAAGAAATTAAAAAAATTGTAGGAAAACGAGTAAAAGTCAATGAATTAGTAAAAAAACATACTACTTTTCGCGTCGGAGGGCCTGTTGATTATTTAATAAAAGTGACTGGGGTCGAAGAGTTGAGGGGTATTGTTTGTTTATTGGATAGGAATAATATTGGTTGTAAAATAATCGGTATGGGAAGTAATATTCTCGTTAAGGATAAGGGACTTTCCGGTGCCTTATTAAAATTAGAAGGAACATTCGATCGGATCCAGGTTATAGGGGAAAAGGTAATAGTCGGAGCAGGGGTCCCTTTACCTGTTTTAATTAAGAAATGTGTTGATTATGGGTTGCAGGGAACAGAGTTTTTATCCGGTATTCCCGGGACGGTCGGTGGTGCGATAGTGATGAATGCAGGGACAGGGAAACAGGCGATAGGGGATTTGATAGAGGAAGTGGAAATTTTTCAACAAAATGGAAAGATAAATTTATTACATAAAAAAGAGTTAACATTTGGTTATCGAAAGAATAATTTTCTAAAAAAAGATATAATTCTCAAGACGAAATTATCATTGAAAAAGGGAAATAAAAATGATATACTGTCAATGATTAAAAACAACCTGCAAAAACGAGTTCAAACTCAACCTTTGAATTTTTCTAATGCCGGTTGTATCTTTAAAAATCCCGGGAAGAAAAACCGATTAACTGCCGGGGGATTAATTGAGCGGGCGGGATTGAAAGGGATAAAAAAAGGAAAAGCACAGATTTCTACAAAACATGCGAATTTTATTGTTAATTTAAAAGGGGCGCAGGCAAGGGATATTTTATTTCTGATAAATAAAATCAAGAGGGAAGTAAATAAAATGTTCGGAATAAAATTGCGAATGGAAATTGAAGTTTGGGAATGATAGGTGAAAATGGATATAAAAAAGTATTTTCAGGATAAACGAATAGGGATAATAATGGGCGGATGGTCACAGGAACGGGAAGTTTCCCTGGAAACTGGTAAAGCTGTAAAAAAAGCATTGATTGAAGAAGGAATGAATGTTTTAGCAATAGATGTCGATAGGAATGAATTTACGACAAAATTAAAAGAAGAAAAAATAGATTATGTTTTTATTGCTTTGCATGGTACTTTCGGAGAAGATGGAACAGTTCAGGCTATTTTAGAATTGATGGGATTACCTTATAGTGGTTCCGGGGTTCTGTGTTCTGCTTTAGCCATGAATAAGGTTTTTAGCAAATGTTTTCTTTCATTTAATAATATTCCCACCCCGGAATATAAAGTGGTAAAAAAAGGGGATATCCTTCAGGACCTGGATTTAAAATTGCCTGTAATCGTGAAACCGTCTATGCAGGGTTCGGCAGTGGGGATTACTAAGGTTTTGGAAATAAAAGATTTATACGCGGCTTTAAATAGAGCTTTTCAATATGGTTCTGAAGTGGTAATAGAAAGATATATTCAAGGGAAAGAAATATCTGTGGGAATTTTGGGAGAAATAGTTTTGCCGGTTATTGAAATTGTTCCCAAAGGTGATTTCTATGACTATGAAGCAAAGTATGTCCCCGGGATGTCTTCTCATATTCTACCTGCTGCATTGGATGAAATTACTTATAATAAAGCACAACAATATGCCAAAAAGGTCTATTCCGGTTTTAATTGCCGGGGGGCTGCACGGGTGGATATGATGGTAGATGATAAAAATGAAATTTATGTTTTAGAAGTAAATACTATTCCGGGAATGACCCCAACCAGTCTTCTTCCCGAAGAGGCGAAAGCCGCGGGAATCAATTTCAATCAGTTGATTTTGAAAATTATAGAACTTTCTATTGTCGAAAAACAAGCGCGACATTAATGTGTATACGGAATAAGTTATTTTTGTTTTTTTCGGAGAGATTATAGAATGGATATTAAGAAAAACAAATCCAAAAAGATAATTTCCAGGAACAAAAAAATATGAAAAAAAGAAAAAAACAAAAAGTTAACGTAAGAAGTAAATTTAAAAAATTGAGAAAAGAAAAAATCAAAGAAGTTAGTAAGCACAGTTTAAATTTAATTACTGCTTCATTAATTGGCGGGGTTATAATATTTAATGTTTATCATTTTTTGTTTTTTTCCTCTTTTTTTCAATTAAAACAAATTAAAATCAGTGACAACGAAATATCATCTGAAATCAAAATAAAGGAGTTTTTAAAATTAAGAAAAAATGAAAATATTTTTCTGGTGAGGAAAGAGAGAATAAAAGAAAATTTGAAGGGAATTCCGTCAATAGAAACGGTAATTATCAGACGTAAAATACCGGATACGCTTTGCCTGAAAATTATTGAAAGAACGCCGATTGCATATTGTAGAATTAATGGTCAATTGAAAGCTATTGACAGGGAAGGGGCTGTTTTTAATTACAAAAATTCAGAAAAAAAAGTGCCGGTTATTTTGGGTCTGATTCAGGATAAAGAAGAAGAAAAAAAGAAAACAGCAATAAAATTTTTGCAATTGTTGGAAAACAATGGTCGTTGTTCTATTGGTAAAGAAATAGTAAAAATAGGGCCGAAAGATTTTTCTAAGATAGTATTTTGGCTGCGGGACGGAACAAAGGTTTTTTTTGGCAGGGCAACTTCCCCGAATATAAATTTAAAATTAACTTATCTTGAAAAAGTTTTGGCTGATTTGAAAAGTAAAGAAAAAAAAATTGATTATGTTAATATGCAATATTTCTCACCTGATATGGGAAAAGTGATTGTTAAATTATGTAAAACATAGATTATAAAGTCATAAAAGTCGAATTAGTTGTCCGGGTTTAGTTGATTAAAACTTGTAAATATAGAGAGAAGATGAATAGTTATGCCGGGTATAAACAGAGAGTTTATTGTTTTAAATTTTTTGCTTTATTTTTTTGTTGAAATTAAATGTTTTTGCGGGTTTATAAATTTAAATGGTGCGGATTTGTCTATTATGAATAAGGAGTAGTATTGATGAAAGGTAATATAGTAAGTCTTGATATTGGGTCTTCCAAAATATGTTGTATGATTGGAAGAAGAGGTCCGGATAATGAGATGGATGTTATCGGCGTAGGAGAAGTGGATTGTAAGGGTCTAAAGGGAGGAGTAGTTGTAAATATAGAAGAAACGGTTAATTCTATTACTAAGGCCGTAGAAACAGCCGAAACAATGACCGGGGATGTTGTGCGTTCGGTTTATGTAAATATAAAAGGGGAACATGTGGAAAGTTTTAATCGTAGTGGAGCGATAAATATATCACGTTCTAATAAAGAGATTCTTCCCGAAGATGTTGATCTGGTTTTGGAATCGGCTAAGGCAATACAAATTGCCCCTGATCGGGAAATAATTCATACTATACCGCAACTTTACATTGTAGACAAACAAAGAGGGGTTCCTGACCCAATAGGGATGGAAGGAAGTCACTTGGGGGTAGAAGTTCATGTTGTTACAGTTTCTACGGCTTCGTTAAATAATATCATTAAATGCATAAATCGTGCCGGTTTTGAGATTGAAAAGGTAGTTTTCGGTTTATTAGCGGCTTCGTTATTAATAGTTACACAGGCAGAAAAGGAATTAGGTGTTGCTTTTGTTGATATAGGGGGGCAAACGGTTGATTTGGCAATATTTTTAGAGGGAAATATCCGTTTTACCAAAGAGTTATTGATTGGAGGTGATTACATAATCAGGGATATTGCTTACGGTTTGCGTACTTCTTTGTCCGAAGCAAAAAAACTTAAGGAAAAATATGGAATTGCAATGACCAGCCTTGTTGATGTGGATGAAGAAATAGAATTTTTAAGTATAGACGGGAGAATTAAAAGGAAAATTTCTTTGCTTCATCTTTCGGAAATAATTCAGCCTCGCGTAGAAGAAATATTAGTAATGATAGAAGAAGAGATAAAAAAGAGTGGTTATAGCCATTTAATACCTTCCGGAATTATTTTTACGGGAGGAAGTGCATTTCTAAAAGGAATAGATCTGGCAGCTGAACAAATTTTTGATATGCCTGTACGAATAGGGATTCCACAGGATGTCGGAGGGATAGTAGATATTGTTTCTAATCCCCGTTATGCTACGGGGGTAGGGTTACTTAAATATGCTCAGAATAAAGAGAACAGCCGTTTCATTAATCCCCGTTTCAGACAGTCTTTTTCTTTTTTTAAGAAAATAAAAAGATGGATGGAGGAAATGCTTTAAGTCAACGGCTTTTTTGACTTGTTTTGACCGATGGTGAATTAAAATAAAATTTAGAAACTCGATGTTCAAATTAATTTATTAGGAAGGAAAAATTCTGTAATGTTGAAATTCAGTGATGATTTTAAAGAACATCCTGCAGTCATAAAAGTAGTTGGAGTCGGCGGTGGCGGCGGTAATGCAATAAACAGGATGGTTCTTTCTGAAATCAAAGGAGTAGAATTTATTGCGGTTAATACAGATGCACAGGCACTGAAATACTCTATAGCCGGACAAAAGTTACAGGTAGGTGTCAAGTTAACTAAAGGATTGGGTGTAGGGGGAAATCCTTTATTGGGTAAACAGGCAGCAGAAGAAAATA
>JAGLYT010000004.1 GCA_023132075.1 bacterium | reverse complement strand
TCCCTTACCATTTTTTTGTAAGGTGAAAATCTTATATCATTAATAAAGTCATTTATCTGTTTGGAAAAATTTCTTAAAAACTTATCTTTTGCTATCGTCCCTCCGAAAAGTAAAGAGTGTTCTAAAATAGCTTTTTTCTCTTTTTTTTCTTTAAGCCGTAAAAAAACAACCAGGTTAATTAAATCAATTCTTATTTGCCCGATTCCATTTACAAACACATTTTCCCCTGTCTGATTTTTAAAATATTCCCAAAACCCAACATCCAGAATAAAATCTATCCTTTGCGGATTCTTTCGATGCTTATAGGCCGTTATTGCTTTTTGGGGGAGTTCTCGTAAACCGGGCGGAAAAGCAGAAAAAACATTCCGTTCAATCATTTTTTTTAATTCTTCTTCTGTAAAAAAACCCCTCTTTAGAAAAATATTTTCTTTCTTCTCTTCTTGAACATACTTTAATTTAATTAACCCCTTCAAATTATGCCCGTCGTTAAGGAAAAGAAAAGCATTTGTAACAACAGGATTTAACGATAATTCCCTGACCAGATTATATGCTTTATCCAAATGCTTATCAATCATTTCTTCTAAAAAACCTATCCCCTCCCCATTCTCAACAGCACTTTTTTCTTTATCTATTTTTGGATAGCCTCTGTTTTCCAATTCTCCGACAATATCGGTTAAGGACATTTCTAATAACCCTGCCAACTCCTGTTTATTAAAAAACTTTTTTTCTAATACCTTAATCTTCCCGGATGCATAGGCATATTCAGTATCCATTTTTCCCTCATTATTCCTTATGTAATCTTTGTCCGTTTTCCATCATTTATTAATTTTCCGGATTGTTTAATAACCTGCTGATTACCTGTTCCTCCGTTTCTTCCCTGATTAATTTAATCCAGGTACCAAAAGAATTATCTAATTCTACCTTTCCCTGCCTTAAAATAAATCCTCCGTTTATATCTACTCTTTCCGGAGAAAGTTTTATTTCCCCTTTTTGTTTCCTCTTTTTCATTTCTTTATTTACCTGCTCGATAAACGAAGGAGTAATTCTTTTCTCATCCCGGGAAGAAATAAAAAGCTCTGCCTTCCCCTGTTCCATAATTTCTAAAATCATCTTCTTTATAAAATTTTGGTATATCCCGGTTGGAGACATTAATAAATCATCAAATACTTTCTGATAAATTTCATTTATTTGTTCCTGTTTTGTTTTAAGAAGTTCTTTCTTTTGTTCCAACCGGGCTTGAGCTAAAATATTATCTTTTGCTGCTTGTGCTTTACCCTCGCCGTTCTTTATTCTTTGTTTATATATTTCTTCTGCTTCCTGCCGGGCTAAATCCAAAATTTCTTTTTCTTTTTTTCTTGCTTCATCTAAAATGTGCTCGCTATTATTTTTTACTTCTTTATCTATTCGTTCAATAATTTTTTCTAAAGACATAATATCTCACCCTTAAACAATGTTTTTCCTTTTGTTTCCAATTATTTCAATCCCGGAGCAATAGCTATAAAAAGAATTAACGATGCCGCTAAAAACCCAAAAACAGCATACGTTTCCACCATAACCCCATTAACCACTCCCTTCATTGCGTGTTCAGGATTTTTAGCTACAATTCCCATCCCTGCAGCACAGGTTTTTCCCTGAAATATTCCTGACCACCATAATACTAACGATTCAAATATCCCTACCCCTAAAATAGCTAATCCCTGCATGGTACTGGGATCTTTAACCTCTCCTCCAAAAAGACCTAAAACAATAAGAATTACTACTCCGGAAACAAGTCCATAAATCCCCTGGGTTCCCGGTAAAGCTACTAAAATAAGACTTTTTCCGAATTTTTCCGGTTCTTCACTAAGCAAACCATTCGCTGCCGAACCGGAAATAGAAATTCCAATAGCAGAACCTATCCCTGAAATAGTTGACACAATAATGGCCCCTAAAAGGGAAAACATCATTCCTAAAGACATTCTTCCACCTCCTATTAAGATTAATCAGGTATCTCCTCTGATTTTACGGTAATATATTTATATTCTTCTCTAAACGGTTTAAAAAATCTCCCTCCGGATTGGTAAAATTTAGTAAAAAACTCTACATATTGCAATCGGCAGGAATGAACAAAAGCACTCAGCACATTTATAACCAAATTAAAGGTATGGCCTAAAATTAAAATAAGAGGAACTAAAATAATACTTATGTAAACAGGAGCCTGCCCGGCAACCCCGGCAATTTTATTAACCACCAATCCCACAATTCCCGTACCTAACCCCAGGGCTACCAAACGGGAATAAGATAGAATATCTCCTAAATAAGCGGTACTTCCATATAAAGCATAACATCCTAACCCTATCCTGCCCAAAAGAGAAATGATATTTTTTCGGCCTAAATAAATTATTCCTAAAAAAGAAAAAGCAGAAAAGAAAGCACTTAGAAATTTAAATATCCCATTTATCCGTAAAGAAAAACCGATAATCATGGTTATCCATAAAAGGGTATATATTTTATCTGTTTTTTCTCCCAGATTTTTATCTACCCCTCTTCCCTGAAAACAAATTATTCCCAACGCCCCCACACAAATTCCTAATTTAAATAGTAAAGCAAACCCTCCCGCAAGTATTCCCATTTTTGTTATTGCCCATCCGATTGCAGAAAGAATAAGCAAAATCCATAGGCTCTGATCCCAAATTGCTGCCTGCCATTCCTTATGAATAATATTTTCATATATCTTCATCCCCAGACCGCAAATAATATGGATTATCCCCAAAATTAAAGCAATAGCAAAAAATACCTGTAAATCGTTAATCGGGTCAAATAACTTCCATTTCACGGTCATTCCAAACCATCCTCCAGTCATCATTCCCATTAAAATTGTACAAATCCCTCCTAAAAAAAACAAATGCATAAATTTACGTAATTGCTCATCCATTGTCTTTTTAAAATAAAACAAACTCAGAGAGGTAATAAGGCAAAGTATTATCCCATATCCGGCATCTGTTATGCATAACCCAAAGAACAAAGCGTAAAACAAAGCTAATACCGGCGTAGGATCCATTCCCGAATAAAAAGGCCTACCGTATAAATCCGTAATTACTTCAAAAGGTTCCACTATCTTTTTATTTTCAAGAGCAACCGGAACATCTTCCCCTTCTTGCGGACAAGTAAAGTGTATTTCTATTTCCGGAAAACTACTCTCCAGGTCATTTTTTACTTTTTTCTGTTTACCGGCTAAAATCCAGCCGGTTATATAAAATATTGATTTTGTCTTTAAAAAATTTTTCTTTATATCCTCCTTTTTCTGTATCGCCCCATAATAATCGGATAAAATTACATAATCGACAAAATCTTTTGCTTTATTTTTTGCTTTCCCCTCCAATTGTTTTTGTTTGATTTCTATTTTCTCTAACAGATGCTTCTTTTGAACAAGCAGTTCTCCGGGAATTGCCGGGGAAAGGGGTAAGACAACCTGGTTAAACGAGAATTTTTTCAATACCGTTAGTACCTGTTCTGCTTCTTCCTTTAAAAAGACAATCAGTCCATATTTATTTTTTTTCTCCGTATTAATTTCATTAAATATCACTTTTTCATAATTACTCAGCTCTTTCTCCAGCAAAAAATACTTTTTTTCGGGTATTTCCCCCAACAAAAAACTTACATGCTTAGTGTCTCCCAGTTCCTCCGATGATATCGTTAAATTTTGCCAGGGACGAAGCTGCCTGATCTGTTCTTTTAAATTATTTTTTTTTCTCTGCAATTCCTGATTTTCGTTTTCTAAAAAACGGCATTCTTTTTCCACACTAAAAATATCCGTCCTTCTAATTATTGCGGATATTTCCTCTTTTTTTAAAATAAACTTTCCTTCTTTTATTTTTTCCTTAACGGTTTGCAAAGGGACAACTTTTTTTAAATATTGGACAATATATTTTATTGCTTTAAGTTTTTCCTCCGACTCTTTTAAGGTTTCTTCAAAAGAGGAACATAAAGCGGTTATTTTTTTGCCCCTGGCTTCTTTAACCTCAACCACCCCGTGTTTACTCAATCTTGCCATCAATTTATCCAACCAACAAAGATGAGCAATAATCTCTATTTTTTTTACCATGGCAATTGCCATTTTTACTCCTCTATCCCCAATTTGTTTTTTATTATTTTTTGAGTACCACTAAAATTTTCTTTTACTTTATTTTTTATTTGCTCTTCTAACCCCTCAGTCTCTTTAATAATTTTTTCTTGTTCTCTTTCCCCTTCTTTTTTTGCTTTCTCAATTAAAATTTTTATCTGTTCTTTCGCCCTTTTTTCCGCTAACCCAATCATTTCCTCTTTTTTTTGTTCAGCGGCTTTAATAATATTTTTAGCTTCTTTTTCTGCCTGTTCAATTTGTTCTTCGCCGTTTTTCTCCGCCTCTTTTATTTTCTGTATAGAAGGTATTACCATTTTTTCCACCTCTTTCAAATTAGCCGGTACTAATCAGTTTTAAAAACTTTTTTAGACCATTAGAATAACAAACTTTCTCACTAAAAGTCAAGCTTGCAAATTTAAGGAAACAGCTTCTTTTTATCTTCTTCTTTTTTAGTTCCTTCCCCGCTTTTATTTTCTTCTTTTTCTTCCCTTTCTATCCCTGATTCTGTTTCTAAATCAATTTCATCCTTGTCTTTTTTTTGAGTTTCTGTTTGATTTTTTATTTCCGTTTCTTTTTCCGGTTTCGTTTTGCCTTGATTTTCGATTTGTCCTTTTTTCCTAATCTCTTCCTCTATTCGCTTCCTTGTTCTTATCTCTCCTCCTATGAAAGATTTTATCTTTTCTTCCAGAGGAAAAAGATTTATTTCTCCCTTTTCGCTTTGAACCCATTCCTTCTTATTTAATTGCAGGGATTTTGTTGAAATCCTTAAAGTCAAAGGAATTGCTGTTACTTCTATTTTAATTAATCCCGAATATACTGCCTCATTTACTGAAAGATGTTTTTCCTTTAAGATTAATTTATTTTTTTTCTTTTCTATACTATCAAACCCACCACTATCATATTTTATTATTCCTCCGTTTTCCACTTCAAACCATAATTGATTTGCTCCCCTTCCAACATAACTATCCTGGTCTCCGTCATTTATCAGAAGCAAATTTATTTTTACTTCCTCTCCAACAGCAAGTTGTTTATATTCCTCCCTATTAAGTATAATTTCTCCTTTGGGAATGCACCCTTTGATCTCCTTCTGCCCCAATGCCTGAGCAATTTCTGTTTCATTAAGAACTAAATCTTCTTTGAAATACCCATACCTGAAAAAAACAACACCTAATAAATTATGCACCTCTATTGTATTAACAAGGTTCATATACTCTTTTACAAGATCAAGGGTAAGAATGTTGAATTTGACTATCCATCCCGGACTAAATGTATACCCGGATAATTTTGTACTATAAAGCGCTTTAAAAATATAAGTATTTTGCCCTTTTCCTTTTTTTGTTTTAATCAACCGAAAAGCTTTATTTTCCGATACTTCTTCTACGGAAAGTATCGCCCATGATTCTACTCTTCTTCCCTTTTTATTATATATTTTACAATAGCTGTAGGTAGGAAGGCCGGCATAAAAAGGTTTTTTTATCTTTTTATATTTTTTTAACACAGTTTTTATCCACTTAATATCCGTGACTTTCATTAAACTCTTAGCTCTTTTTCCGATAGAATAATCATAAATCATCGGTACAATAAAATCGACATTTTTTATTAAATCTCTAAACCCTTTCTTTTTATACCAATACACCCTCGGAGTAATGGAGATCAAATAGTCCCTGCCAAATCTTTTTGCCATAATATTGATTAACCGCGTATAATTTCCTAATTTCACATTTGTTTCCATATCCAATTGAATTCCGGATATTTTCAATCCTTTACCCTGAAAAATATTTAAATTAGATTCTATTTCTTCAAGGACAAACTCTATGGCATCTTCCGTGTTATCGTTAAAATACTTAACAAAAGCTTTTTTTGGTGTTCCCGAAAAAGTATAAACAAGGTGAATTTGTACTAAGTTTAGTTCTTTAAGATTCTTAAACGTATCAGCTTTAAATTCAAAGCTTTTAAATCGTGGCTCATTTCGATAATAATCAAATTCCCCCATATGAAAAAATATTCCTTTAGTCTTAACTTCTAAGATTTTTTTTACGTTTTTTTCGGATAAACAGGTCTTTCTGTGCCAATGCCAAAAAAAATTCCCTTTTTTTAAAGGTTCTTTCGCTTTAGCTTTATGATTAACCCCTATTAAACAAAGCAATAATATCAATAAAAAAAAGGCAGTTTTCCTGTTTTTCATCATTATTCTATTTTTCTCTCCTTTAACAATTTATTGTCTTCTACTTTTTTTTACACACTCAGAAACTTCCGTTCCCCTATCGTAATCAAAAACGATTTCTGCGAAACCGGCAAAGAAAGGAAAAATTATTTTGCGGAAATTTGAATTTATTGTTAGTTTAAACTTAGTTTTATAATTTACCGTTTATTTTTCCCGGGAATAATCTCATTAAATAGTACTTTTAAAAACATCTTCCCTTGAGAAATTTATTAGAAATGTATCAGGATAAAAAGCCCGACCATTGACAATATCGGAAGCGTTAGTTTAGGAAAGGCATTATTTGGATTTACATAGACAGCATAAATAGCGACTCCTAAAACGAAAAGAATCATCCACTTTTTTAAATCAAAAGTCGTATCTAATCTTTCTCTAAATAACAAGGAAATAAGAATAACCCCTAATCCAATTAAAATTACCATTTTTTCGTCAATATTAATCGGAAACATTTTTTCCCCCTTCTTTTTAAAAACAATATCTTTTTTAAATCTGTGTTTAATAATAACACAAATTTAATCTAACTTCAAGTTTTTTCAAAATTAAAACAAATATCCTTTCGTATATTGATTATAAACCGGTTTTTTAACAAATTATCTCCGGAACTCCATTGAAAATAGTATTACACATCTTCCGCCTTTTAAAAAGGAAAATCCCGACAAAAGGCATCAATTTAGCATTGACTTCTCTTTTTATATAATATATAATGCATTTTATAGCGAAACTCAATCTATAAACACTGTGTTTTTGGGATGTTTTTGACTTATAAGTTGGGTCTCTCAGGAGGATAATTATCTTGATGAAGGGTTTAGAAATAACAGGAAGAACAGTAGAAGAAGCAATCCAAAAGGGCTTGAAGAAATTAGGATTAGGCCATAAAGAAGTAGAAATAAAAATTCTTGACGAAGGAAAAGCAGGTTTGTTTGGATTAATGGGAGCCAGTCCCGCAAAGGTAAAGATTTCCCAAAAAAAAATGTCTGTACAAAATCCGCCGAATGATATATCTCCCGTTTCCGAGGCACAAGCAAAAAAGATTTTGGGGAACATTTTACGCCTTATGGATATTGATAACAAAGTGGAATCTTTCCGGCAGGACGAACAATTGGTTTTAAATATAAAAACCGCCGACAGTGCCCTTTTAATTGAGAAAATTCCTCTTCCTCTGGATTCACTGCAGCTTTTACTCAATTTAATCGTAGCAAAAACATATCACCAAAATATTATTTTGGATACAGAAGATTATCGTAAACGCCAAAAGGAAAAATTGATTATTTTAGCTAAAAATTCTGCCGAAAAAGTAAAAGAAACAAAGAAAGCAATAACGTTAAACCCTTTGCCTCCCCATGAGAGAAAAATAATTCACTTAGCCCTTCAATCCGATCCCTTTGTCCAAACTGCATCAAAAGGAGAAGGATCTCATCGCAGAATTATAATTAGCTTAAAAAATAACACAATATAAGTTTGTTTCAAAATTATTAATCATTTATTGTCTAAATAAGGATAGTTTTATGTTTACTGATGCCATTGCTGCTATTTCCACCCCTCCGGGAGAAGGAGGGATCGGAATTGTTCGTTTAAGCGGAAAAAATGTGATTTCCCGGGTTGAAGAAATCTTCAAATCGTGCAAGGAAAAATCGCTTTCTACTGTTCCCAGTCACACTGTTCATTACGGATATATTTATCCTGACCAAAAAGGAAAAGGAGAAGCGATAGATCAGACTCTGGTCACAATAATGCGTGCCCCGCACACTTATACAGGAGAAGATATTGTTGAAATTTCCTGCCACGGGGGAACTATCCCGTTAAAAAAAATATTAGAAGCCTGCTTAAAAAAGGGTTTACGTTTAGCACAGCCGGGAGAATTTACCAAAAGGGCATTTCTTAGCGGACGAATAGACTTGATTCAGGCAGAAGCAGTGTGTGACATCATCCGGGCAAAAACCGACCTTGCTCTTTCCTCTGCAATAAAACAATTACAAGGCAATTTATCTATTAGAATAAATCCTCTCTGGCAGAAAATATTTGATTTAGTCTCACATTTAGAAGCAACTTTAGATTTTACGGACGAAGATATCCCCCAAATCAACACCGGAGAAACATTAAAAAAAATAGATTATGTTTTGACTCAAATTAAAGATTTAATCAATACATGTTCTGTTGGAGAAATTTTGAGTAACGGGTTAAAAGCAACACTTATAGGAAAACCCAATGTAGGAAAATCTTCTTTATTAAATGCCATTCTCCAAAATGAACAGGTGATAGTTTCTTCTACGCCCGGAACAACGAGAGACCTTATCGAAAAAGAAATAAATATCTCCGGATTATTAGTGAAAATTACCGATACCGCCGGAATAAAAACTTCCGGACAAAATGATATTGAAGAAAAAAGTATCAATCAAAGCAGAAAAGCAATTTCTTATGCTGATTTAGTCCTGTTTGTCCTGGATTCCTCGCAAGATTTAACTAAAGAAGATCTTTCAATTATATCTGAATTATCACAACATTCGCTGGACAAAAAAATTCTTGTTATTTTAAATAAGAGCGATTTAAAGCAAAAACTCATTGAAGAAAAACTAAAAAAATTATTCTCTTTTTTCCCCTTGTTCATAAAAACTTCCGCTGCCCGGATAACCGGAATAAAAGAACTTCAGGAACTTATCCATTCTTTATATATCAAAGGGGATATTGATGTAGGAGAAAAACCCTTCGTTACCAACATACGTCATAAAAATATTCTCCAACAAACAGAAAAGTCCTTAAAATTAGCAAAGGATTCTCTTACCCAGGAACAATCCGAAGAATTTATCAGTATGGATTTAAGAAATGCCTTAAATTCCCTGGGTGAATTAACTGGAAAGAATGCATCTACCGATCTTCTGGAAAAAATTTTTTCTACCTTTTGTATTGGTAAATAACTTTTGTTTTTTCACATATTTAATATCGTCAAAATATAAATTTAGTTAACTTTTCATTGAGGAACTTATGCGTTTTAGAAAATCTCTTTTTCTGCTTTGTTTTTTACTCTTTTGCTCCTGGAACACAAAAAATGTTTCCCTTTTTCCCTACAACCCTAAATGTGGTGACACGTTAAAAATAACTATTACCAAAACATCCCCCTCTAAAAAATTCATCGCAGAATTTAATAAAAAAGAATATCATTTTTATCCGATAAGACAACAAAATCAATGCTGTATTATTCCTCTTTCCTGTAAATTCCTCCCAGGAAAACATAAAATTAACCTGTCTCGATTACATAAGAAAGAAAAAAAACTGCTCTGGAGTAAAGAACTGGAAATACTCCCGGGAATATTTCGTCGAATTGATCTTAAACTAAGGCGAAAAAAAAGCAGATTACTTTCCCTTCCAAAAAAGGACCCTCAGGAAAAAAAATTTCAGTTCTATTTGAAAAGCAAAATTACTTTTCCCTTATGGCAGGGAAAATTTATCCGGCCGGTAAAGGGAAGAATTACCGACGGGTATGGAACTTACCGAACAATAAATAAAACTATTCCCTGGAATCAACATAAAGGAGTCGATTTTGGCGCCCCAAAAGGAACCCCTGTCTACGCCTCAAACAAGGGAATAGTCGTTCTCGCAAAAGCTTTTTCCCTGCAAGGAAAATTAGTTTTGCTGGATCATGGGGAAGGAATACAAACTGTTTATATGCATCTTTCTTCAACGCTCGTTCAGCCGGGTGAAATGGTAAAAAAAGGAAAAATGATCGGAAGGGTCGGTTCTACCGGTTTATCTACAGGAGCACATCTTCACTGGGGCTTATATATTAATGGAATTACGGTAAATCCTCTTACCTGGATAAAATATGAATATTGATCATTTTCAGCAAAGAAATCTTTTTGAAATCGAGGAAAAATAATGAAAGATTCTTTTTCTTTCGGTACTCTTTACATAATATCCACTCCTATCGGCAATTTAGAAGATATTACCCTGCGTGCCCTGCGCATTCTAAAAGAAGTAAACTTAATTGCAGCAGAAGACACCCGTCACACCAGAAAATTATTAAGTCACTACAATATTCATGTCCCTTTAACCAGTTATCATCAGCATACCCATAAAAATAAAACAAATTCTTTAATTACCTTTTTAAAAGAAGGTAAAAATATTGCACTGGTTTCGGACTGTGGGACCCCGGGAATATCCGATCCCGGAACTTTCATTATCAAAGAAGCTATTACCCGGAAAATTAAAGTAATCGCTCTTCCCGGCCCATCGGCATTAATTTGCGCTCTTACCATTTCCGGACTACCAACTAACGGTTTTCTTTTTTTAGGGTTTTTACCCAGAAAAAAAGGGAAAATCAAGAAAGAATTAAACAAAGCATTTCTTTGTGAAAAAACTTTAATTTTTTATGAATCCTGTTATCGCATAAATAAAACACTGGAAATACTCCGGGAAGAAATCGGACAAGCACAACTAGTCTTAGCCCGGGAATTAACTAAAAAATTCGAAGAAATAATCAGAGGAAAAATAGATGAGGTTATAGAAAAAATCAAAGATAGACCATTGAAAGGGGAATTAGTAGTTTTGGTAAATAAATCTGGGGATTTTTAACTTATTATTTATATACTTCCAAACCCGCCAAAATGCAAAGCTTTTGGCAGGTCAGTCTGATTGATCAGTTGCTTTTTTGATTCGTTCCTTTTGGGAACAACAATAAAAGAGAGGAATAGATACAAGTAATTACTAAAACAAAATCCCACCCATTTTTTAATTTTAACCAACCTATCAGCCCAAAATAAAAACCGGCAAGGGTTATACTCCACCAGGTAAGTTTGTTTATTTTTTTAGCCAGGGTTGCTAAAGAAACAGCTACCAACAAAGTCGGCGCAGGTAAAAGTCCATATGGGGAAAAAATAATTGTTTTTAATCCACCGGTTGAATATTCCGGATAACAAATTCCAACACTCAAAGGAATAATCACCCACCATCTCCACATTTTCGTTGGTAATGTATAATCTCCTCCGCTTTTCAAGGATTCTACGAATGTCACAATACAAAGGAAAAAAAATATCCTTTCAAAAAAAATAAAGATATATCCTCCCGGGCATTTACCCCGATCAATATACCAAAAAATAATTATTATTGGCACCAACCCGAACCAACGAAAAAATCCTCCCGGCAAACGTAACAGACTTTTTCCTCTCACTCCATCTATCAGCATAATTAAAAATAAAACAAACAACAGAAACTCTATTGCGCGCAGATAAAAACTTACTTCGTAATCAGCCTCTCCGAGTAATTCTACTGTATGTATCATTGCTCCGGTTAGACCCAAAAAAGTAAAAGACAAATATCCACAAAGAAATCGTTTTCCCTGAGTATGCGGATGAGTGAACCAATAAAGTAAAATAATACCTAAAAGGAAGTGCTGTATTAGGCGAAAATCAACATAAAAATTTACCAGCAATTGATAGCCCTTAATAATTACGTCCGCTGGAAAATCAAAAAACATTTTTCCTCCTGCTAATAAATACTAATCGCTTTCTTATTTACCTACATTTTTTCCGGAACACTAACACCCAGCAAATTAAGTCCGTTACTGATGATATTTTTTACTCCTTTTACTAATTTAAGCCTTGCCTGGCTTAATGCAATATCATCGGATAAAATACGAAACTTATTATAATAACTATGAAAATTCTTAGCTAAATCCTGTAAATAAATAACTATATGGTGTGGTTCCAGTTTGCGGGCACAAAGTTGTACTATATCCGGATAAGAAGCTAATTTTTTCATTAGTTCTAACTCTTCCGGTTCTTTTAATAATTCAAGTTGAATATTTTTCTTCCGGCAGGAATAATTCCTTTTTTCCGCTTCTTTAAATATACTGCAGATTCTGGCATGTGCATATTGAATATAATACACAGGATTTTCCGGAGACTGTTTCTTAGCTACTTCCAAATCAAAATCTAATGAACTATTAGCCCCCCGCATTAAAAAGAAAAACCGGCAAACATCAGGTCCTACTTCATTTATAACTTCTCGCAAGGTAACAAATTCCCCTTTACGCGTGGACATAGCAATTTGTTTTCCTCCCCGGTATAAGCTCACCAATTGGTATAAAATAACTTGAAGATCCTGGGGATTACACCCTAATGCTGTAATTACTCCCTTTAAACGGGCAACATACCCATGATGATCCGCTCCCCAGATATTAACTACTTTCTTAAATTTCCTTTGCACAAATTTATCATAATGATAAGCTATGTCTGAAGCTAAATAGGTCGGTTCGTTATTTTTCCGGATTACCACACGATCTTTTTCATCACCCAATTTAGAAGAAGCAAACCAAACTGCGCCATCCTTATCATAAACATACTTCTTCTTTTTTAAAATGTCTACTACTTTATCAATCTGATTTTGTTTTCCTTCAACTTCATACATTTTGGATTCCTGAAACCAGGTATTAAACTTTACTCCTAAATCCTTAAGCACCTGCTTTATCCAACCCTGAATTATTTTTATTGCCTCTTTTTCAAAAAACCAATGTCCACTCTCCCGCCCTTTTATTTTGTTATATTTTTTATCATTAAAAATCTTGCGGGCAATTTCTTCAATGTATTTCCCTTTATAAATATCTTCTGATTTCTTTTCTTCAAGATATTTTTTTTCCTTCAGGTCAAGCTGCTGACCTGAAATTTTATCATACTGCAACAGTACAGAACACCCCAATACTTCAATTTGTTTTCCCCTGTTATTCACATAATATTCTTTTTCGACTTTATATCCTACAAAAGTTAAAATATTAGCCAGAGCATCCCCTATCGCTGCCCCGCGGCCATGCCCTATATGCAAAGGCCCTGTAGGATTCGCAGAAACAAACTCGATCTGAACAGATTCTTGTTTACCTATGTTTTCTTGCCCATACATTTTTCCCTGTTTACAAATTATTTCTAATTCGTCATAAAACCTTCCGGGGGAAATAAAAAAATTAATAAATCCCGCTCCGGCTATCTCTACTTTACTACAGACATTTGTCGTATCAATAACTGTTGTAATTTTCTGAGCTACTGCATAAGGAGAAAGCTTTACCTCTTTTGCCATTACCAAAGCAACATTACAGGAAAAATCTCCGGCAATATTAGGAGGGGGGGATTCAACATAAAAAACGGGAATATTTTTTATCTTTAATTGTTCTTTTTCTATCCATTGTTTTATGGCTCCATTTATTATTGTCTCAATCTCTTTTTTTAACACAGGTTTTTCCTTTTTTATCTGTTTTTGTTTTCAATATCTTTATTTTTATTCCTTCTCCCCAAATTTTTTCCAGATTATAAAAATTTCTTTGGTCTTCATGAAAAATATGAACAACAACTCCCCCATAATCCATTAATATCCAATGAGCAAACTTTTCTCCTTCCCGGTGTAAATTATATATCTTTTCTTTTTTAAGAGACATTTCGATTTCTTCGCTTATTGCCTTTACCTGAACTGTTGACCGTCCGCTGCAAATAACCAGATAATCAAAATAAGGGGTTAGCTTCCCTACATCTAAAATCACTACATCCAATGCCTTCTTTTCTTCAGCCATTTTTGCACATTTGACTGCTATTTTTCTAAAATTCAATTTTTTCTCCTTTTTCCGCCGTTTTATTACGAATTATATA
Organism: bacterium; assembly: GCA_023132075.1. Lineage (GTDB taxonomy): Bacteria > CBDUZB01 > JAGLHV01 > JAGLHV01 > JAGLHV01 > JAGLHV01. Next base: position 6,155 of record JAGLYT010000004.1, on the reverse strand, counting down.
ATACTAAAACCAGCGTGTTATTTAGTTTTTTAATTCTTTTCATCCATCATTAATTGATTAAAATCTTCTCCAATAATTACTGAAATATCTTCTAAAGGAAACTCCTCTTTTTGAGATATTATTTTATCACAATTTATTATTTTAGCTATCTTCCCTGCCAGAGAAAAATTTCCTGTCCAATCAATAACCACAGTACATTCTTCCCCGGTTGCATAATTCCCCCAACGAACTACATCCACTCCTGCATAGTTAAGCTTCTTTCTCATCTCCCTGGCCAACCCTTTGATCCCGGCAGCATTCCAGACGGCTATCGCCGGAAGTTTTTTCCCGGTCTTTTTTTTTCTATCCTCAAAAGAAAAATTTTTTTCTCCCATTTTACCAACTTTTTCTTTATCTATTATCCAATAATAAGGGGGCTTTTCCCTCAACATTCCCGGTAAATTTTGAAAACGTATATTTTCCCGGGGAACTTTTTTTATTTCATAACACATTGCCAGTATATCCCCTAAACTAAGATTGGAACCCGTATTTTCTTTTATTAGTTGTGGAACTTTGAAAAGATTCAGAGACCATTCAAATTTTTTTATCACTTCTATTAGAAGGTTTTGCTGACGGATTAATCTCCTATAATTTCCTTCTTCTCCCTGATAAAAATCTTCCAGAAATTCTTTTCCTCCTAAAATAACCTGCTTTTTCCCTACCCTTTTTATTCCTCCTAATAAATCAATTACCCTTATGAATTCTTCAGTTTCTATGTGAATATAAAAAGGAATTGTTATTTTTAAGATTTCTTCGACTTTTTTTTTCATGGCCCGGACTGCTTTTTTTCTGTTTTTTCCATCCCGGTTAATAGTTGAATAAATAGTCCCCAGTTTACCTCTTTTTGAAGAAGTCATTTTGATCTTCGTGGCAGAAGGAATAGTTAATACATCCAAAAAACGTCCTTCCGGATGATAACTTAACAATAAAATGGTCCCGGAATATTCAGACTGTTTTTCGGGATGACATTCCAGAAGAAGTAAATTTATTCGCTCTCCTTTGCGAACATTTTTCACTATTATGCTTTGTCCGTTCAGTAACAAAGAACAAATTATCAAACACAAAATACTTCCCGGAAAAAACAATTTTTTATTATTTATTTTTAAAAAATTTTCTCTCATTATATTTATTTATACAAATTATATTTATTTATATATTTTTCTACTGATAAAGGCACCAAATCTTTAATAGATTTTCCTGCTTTTATTCTTTCCCGAACCAAAGAAGAAGAAATATTAATTTTAGGAATCTTTATTATTTTTACTTTTTTTCTAATTGTAAAAGGAATTTTTTGTATTTGGTAACCCGGACGGGTTGCTGCTATAAACGGACAAAACTCTAAAATCTCGTTCTTTTTTTTCCACTTATTAATTTCCAACACACTATCTATCCCTAAAATAAAATAGATCTGGCTTTGACTATATTTTTTTTTAAAAGATTGAATTGTTTTGTAAGTAAAAGATATTTCTTTTCTATCCAATTCGACTCTGGAGACAACCAAATCTTTATTGCCCCGGAGTGCCCTTTTTACCATATTATATCGATGTTCCGCCCCGGCAATTTTCTGTCCTTTGTGAGGAGGAATTAACGAGGGAATAAATATTATCTTTTTTAAATCAACTTTTTTCCGGCATTCTTCAGCTAAAACCAAATGCCCAAAATGAACAGGATTAAAAGTTCCTCCTAATAACCCAATCCGCATCTTTTAACCCCTTACCTTTTTTTCAACATTTATATACTCTTCTATCTTTTATGTTCGTATTTGCCCGTTTCCATAAATTAAAAATTTATAACTGGTTAATCCCTTTAATCCCATTGGCCCGCGCGCATGCAATTTTTGCGTAGAAATTCCTATCTCCGCACCCAATCCAAATTCCTCCCCATCACTAAACCGCGTAGAAGCATTCCAATAAACGCTGGCAGAATCAACCCATGATAAAAATTGTTCCGCTCTTTCTTTATTTTCAGTAATTATTGCATCCGAATGCTGTGACCCGTATTGATTTATATGTTCTATTGCCTCATTTAAACTATCTACGATTTTTATGGATAGAGTTAAGGATAAATATTCTGTCTCCCAATCTTCAGCCGTAGCTTCTTTCAAGGAGGGAAAGATAGTTTTCGTTTTTGTACATCCTCTCAATTCAACATCTGCTTCCTTAAAAATTTTTATCATTTTAGGAAGAAACTCCTTAGCTATTTCTTTATGTACCAATAACGTTTCCATAGCATTACATACTCCCGGCCTTTGAACCTTGGCATTAAAACAAATTTTTTGTGCCTGTTCCGGATTTGCCTCCTTATCCACATAAGTATGACAAAGTCCTTTTCCGTGAGTAATCACCGGAACAGACGCATTGGATTTAATATGTTTTATCATCTCCTCTCCTCCACGGGGAATGATTACATCAATAAATTCATCTAAACAAATTAATTCCCCTATTGCCTCCCGCTCAGTAGTTTCTATAAACTGAATACTGTCTTCCGGCAGCCCTTTGGGTAAAGCTGCCTCTATCATTATTTTAACTAAAAGGAAATTGGAATTAAAAGCAAAGCTTCCTCCTCTCAATAAAACGGCATTTCCCGACTTTAAACATAATCCTGAAGCATCACAGGTAACATTAGGGCGTGACTCATAGATAACCCCGATTACCCCCAAAGGAACTCGAACTTTTTCTATCCGCAAACCATTATACCTGATTATTTCTCCCATTGTTTCTCCTACCGGATCCGGCAGAGAAGCAACTTTTCTTAATCCATCAACCATATTTTTTATCCGTTCTTTGGTTAAAGTCAGTCTCTCAATAAATGCAAAAGAACATTTTTTTTCTCTGGCTAAATTCAAATCCTTTCGGTTTGCTTCAAGAATTTCTTTTTCTTTTTTTTCCAAAGCACTTGCTATCGCTAATAAGATTCCATTTTTTTCCGTCGCAGAAAGCTTTTTTATTTTTCCCGCAGCTATTTTTGCCCGGGAAGCTTTTTCTCTTATTTTTTCTTTTAAAGTCATTCTTTCTTTCCCCCTTTTTCCTTTTTTGTCCGATGGGGTTTAACCCAGAAAATCATCATTGCGGAAAATAAACTTATTCCTGCCCCATATAAAAAAGGAGCCCTGGAATTTAAATTCCATAAGTACCCGGCAATTAAACTGGCAAAAAGCGTAGTCAGCGAAATTACCGTATGAAACATTCCTAAAGCACTCCCTCTTCTCTCTTCTTCTACAAAATCACTGGCAAAAGCCCGTTGATTTCCCTCTATTAAAGCAAAAGCCAACCCATATAAAGCAAAAAATAAAATAAACAACCCCAAAGAATGTATTTTTGCAAAACCTAAATAGGTTATACCATAAATGGAATATCCCATAAAAAGAGCTTCCCTTCTTCCTATTTTATCGGAAAATATCCCTGCAGGAACAGAAAAAAGCGAATAAATAATATTAAACCAGACATAAAGCAAAACAGGAACCGCAATTGCCAGGCGTGGAGAAAAAAAACTATCCATAACTATCTTTGATTTTAAAATCAGAAACATATAAGTGAAATTACTCAACGAAAACAAAGCCGCTACTATCAAATATTTTTTAAATTCTCCGGGCAAGTGATTTAATCCTTTTTTTATTTTACTTCCCTCTCCGTTATTCTTTTTTTCCTCAACCCAAAAAAGAGGAAAAAGGGCAACAAACCCAACGACAGCCGCCACCATTATTATCTGCCTGAAAGAAAATTCAAATACCCAAAATAAAAAGAAAGCACCCAACGCCCCCATCACCGCCCCCAGAGAATCCATTGCTCTGTGAATACCAAAAGCTTTTCCCCGAACTTTATGGTCGGCAGAAATCGATAACAAAGCATCGCGTGGAGCAGTTCTAATTCCCTTCCCTATTCTTTCCGCCATTCTTAAGAATAATAATTCTCCCCAATTATAACAAAAAGGGAAAAACAATTTCGCTATTGCCGAAGAAAAATAACCCCAAAAAACAAAAACTTTTTTCCTTCCTATTTTATCCGACCAATACCCTGAAAAAACCTTTAATATACTGGACAGGGAATTTCCCAAACCACCAATCAAACCTATTGCCATTCCTCCCCCTCCCAGAGAAACAATAAACATCGGGAAAATGGCAATAATCATTTCACTGCTTACATCATTAAAAAAACTCGCTATTCCCAGAAGAACAATATTTTTTCCTATCCCTTTTAACAATCGTCTCATTTTTTTATCTTTTCCCCCACAGGTAAAGAATCAAAAAATCCATCAGGGGAAACAACCCCTCCGGAAATAATCAGCTTCATCCCCTCTTGTACGGGCAAATCCAGTTGAACAACTTCTTCTTCGGGAAGAATTATAAACCACCCTGAAGTAGGGTTAGGGGTAGTCGGAATAAACAAAGTCAGAATTTTCCCTTTTTCCCCTTCTTTGGATTGATGAACATTAGTAACAAAAGCTAAAGTATAAAGCCCTTTTCTCGGATATTCAATCATTACCACCTGCCGGAACGCATTTTTAGAAAAAAACATAGCATGAATAATTTGCCTCATTGACTGATAGATCTTGTCCAATAAAGGAACTTTAATAATCATTAACTCTATCATCTGCATAAATTTGCGTCCGACAATATTGGCAGCAATTGCTCCGATAAACCAAATAATGAACAACGTGATAATAAAACTTATTCCTTTACTGCAAAGAGGCGGCAAATCATAACGGGAAAGAAAAGACATTTTTTCTACAAAAGGAAGAAATCCCTTTCCTACTAAATTAAAAAGAATCCATGCAACATATAAGGTTAACCCTAACGGCAAAAGCATTGCCATTCCGGTAAAGAATTGTCTTTTAACAGTACCCCTTAAGTTTTTCAACATTTTCCCTCCCTTCGGTTCTCTCTTTCTTAATTTGACTTTATATTTTACAAGAATTTTTCCTATTCGTCAAGATTTATTGCTTTTTTGAAAATAAAGAAGGATGGACTTTATCCATCCTCTTTTTTCATCCTTCCCTGCTTAAAATTTATTAATTATTTATTTTATAATTGATACCTTTCCTTTTTCCTTTCGCTGTGCAGAATCAAGATAATAAATGTATACTCCGCTGGCAATATTGCTCACATTCCAACTTATAGAATCCCCGTCTACAAAAGATTTATTCTCTATTATGGCTATTTCTTCCCCTTTTATGGTATATATCCTTATCCTTGCCTCCGGAGGAAGATTCCCAAATTTGATTATTCCTTCCATATCCCGATTAGCTACATAAGGATTAGGAAAAAGAGAAATTTTATTTTCATCTATCCTCCCTGTCGGTATTTCTTCAATCTCAAAACGGTGTTCCCTGATCCATTCTGAATTTTCAAATTGAATCAGTCCCTCTCTATTTGCCTGTTCCGTAGTATAAAAATTATTGTCTTTTTTTACTTTATAAAATTTTCCGGGGGTTAAATCTTCTATTATAAAAATTACATTCTTTCCGTCCGTTGCCTGAACCGTAAAGTCAATGATACTTTCTCCCTGTGAAACGAAAAAATCTATATTGTTTACTTTTACGGTAGCCAATCCTTCTACGGTCATCATTTTGATGGGATAGGTAATAATTTTAGCAATAATCCCATTACACTCTTCTTCTAGTGTTGATTTCAGGGTAAATTCACTACCCTGAGGACCCCATACCGGTTCAGTATAACTATTATCTCCGTCATTATAAGTTATCTCATAATCAAAAACTTGTCCTCCCGTATATCCCACTGTAATCTCTGCTCCCCAGGAACTTCTAACAAAATAACTTTTATCCAGAGCATTCTTTACTTTCCCTTTTCCGGTATTTATTCGATAGGTTTTTTCTTTTATGTCATTCTCTTCTATAAGAATATTGTCTCCGCTTACGGAAATAGGTACCTCGGTATTATATACTAAATTCCCTTTAATAATGACATCTTCCGTCCCGCTTTGAAAACATATACCGTTAGTTAAATTATATAATATATTATCTTCTATTAAAATATCCCCCAAATATTCTCCGGGTAACGGTCCTCCGTCTATTCCATCTCCGGTGTTATATATTGTATTATTTCTTGCAATTAATCCCGCACCTAAATTATGAAAATATATTCCCTGTCCGGTCGTTGG
>JAGLYT010000039.1 GCA_023132075.1 bacterium | reverse complement strand
ACGGAGGATAATTTATATATGGTTGAGACAGGAAAATTAAATAAGTTAAAGGTAGTTAAAAAAGTTGATTTTGGAATTTATCTTGACGGAGAAGAGGCTGGTGAAATTTTACTTCCCCTCAGATATGTTCCGGAAAATTGTGAAGTTGATGACATTATAGAAGTGTTTATCTATTTTGATTCTGAAGACCGTATTATTGCCACCACCGAAAAACCTTATGCTATGGTGGGTCAGTTTGCTTTGTTAAAGGTTGTTTCGGTTAATTCTGTTGGGGCATTTATTGACTGGGGTTTGGCAAAAGATTTACTGGTTCCTTTCCGTGAACAAAGGCAAAAAATGGAAGAAGGCGAATCATATGTTGTTTTTATCTACCTTGATAAAAGTAAACGTATTGCTGCTTCTTCGAAACTGGACAAATTTCTTGACACTCTGCCGGTTAATTTTAAGGAAGGGCAGGAAGTGGAATTGTTAATATGCTATCAGACCGATATTGGTTATAAAGCAGTTATTAACGGATGCTATGGTGGTATTCTTTATAAAAACGAAGTGTTTCAAATATTAGAAAAAGGACAGCAAATAAAAGGGTTCATTAAAAAAGTTAGGGATGATAAAAAAATAGATCTTTGTCTGCAAAAACCCGGCTATAAAAAAGTTGATGATTTGTTGGAAAAAATTATTGATACCCTGAAAAAACGAGGCGGGTTTATTCCTGTGGATGATAAAAGTTCTACGAAAATTATTTATGAGTTGTTTGGGGTAAGTAAGAGAACATACAAAAAGGCAATAGGAGTTCTTTATAAAAAAAGGTTGATAACCTTTGAGAATAACGGCATAAAACTAAGAGGAAAAAAGGGAGACGTTGTTAAGTAGTTAAATAACTATTGGCATAACATTGCTTGGGAGGAAGATAGGGGAGCTTTTTGTTTTTTACCTATGGACATCTGTTATAGTATTGTTTCCTTGTACTTCCTATTATAAAAGAAGAAACCAAAACATTATGGAAAAGACAAAAATAACTATTGTAGGTGTGGGAATTATTGGGTTAGCAATTGCCGCAGAGCTTTCTAAAGAGTGTAATGATATTGTGCTAATTGAAAAGAATTACTCTTTTGGACAGGAAACAAGCTCTCGGAATAGTGAGGTTATCCATGCAGGAATTTATTATCCCAGGGATTCTTTAAAAGCGAGATTATGTGTAGAGGGAAAGGAGCTGCTTTATAAGTATTGCGAAAAGCACAATATTGGGAATAAAAGAATGGGAAAATTAATTGTAGCTGCTAATGCTAACGAGGTTAATAAATTAGAAATTCTTTTTAAACATGGTATAGAAAACGGAGTTACGGATTTAACACTTTTATCCGGAGAGGAAATAAAAAAATTAGAACCCCACATAAGGGCTGTAGCAGCTATACATTCCCCTTCAACAGGGATTATGGATTCGCATGGGCTGATGAAGAATTTTGTTTTGGAATCTAAGAAGCGGGATGTTCTGATTGCCTATGCTACGGAGTTAGAGGGTGTTGAAAAGCATAAAGATGGGTTTAAGGTCTCAGTCAGGGATGAGCGGGAGGGAAGTTTTGTCTTTTTAACGGAAATATTTATTAATGCCGCAGGACTTTATTCCGATAAGGTTGCGGAGATGGCAGGTATTAACAAAAAGGAATATGCTTTGAAATACTGTAAAGGTAATTATTTCCGGGTGCATAATAATAAAGCAGGATTTATTACTCATCTCATTTATCCTGTTCCGTCGGAACATAGTGTCAGTTTAGGCATACATACAGCATTAGATTTAGCCGGTGGTTTGCGATTGGGACCTGATGCCGAATATGTAGATAAGATTGACTACAATGTTGATGAATCAAAGAAGGAAGCTTTTTATGAGAGTACGAAATGTTTTTTACCGTTTATTGAACTGCAAGACCTTGGTCCGGATATGGCAGGGATAAGGGCAAAACTGCAGGGACAGGGAGAAGACGTTAGAGATTTTTTAATAAAAAATGAAAGCGATAACGATTTAGCAGGGTTTATAAATCTTATTGGTATTGATTCTCCGGGCCTTACCTGTTGTCTTTCTATTGCCAAAAAGGTAAAGGAGCTCGTAAAGGATTTTTTTTAGAGGAGGGACGGAAATAAATGGTATTGAAAATAGGACACAGAGGTGCTTCAGGGTATGAACCGGAAAATACATTACCTTCATTTCATAGGGGAATCCAGTTACAGGTTGATTTTATAGAGTTGGATGTGCAGGTATGCAGTACGGGGGAAGTAGTTGTGATTCACGATGCTAAAGTTGATAGAACGACAAACGGAATAGGGTATGTTGAGGAAAAATCATTCCGGGAATTAAGGGCATTGGATTTGGGCAAAGGGCAAAAAATTCCTACCCTCCAGGAAGTGCTGGATATTGTAGATAGAAAAGCAAAAGTAAATATTGAAATTAAAGGAGAAGGGGCATCAAAGTTGGTTTTTGATATCATAGAAATGTATGTTAGCAAAAGAGGATGGTTATGGGATGATTTTCTTGTTTCTTCATTCAACCATTATGAATTACTGGAATTTAATCGGTTAACATTAAAGGTTAAAATCGGGGTAATAATTGCAGGTATACCGATTGGTTATGCAGAGTGTGCAGAAAAACTAAATGCCTATTCGCTGCATCCATCTAAAGAATTTATAAATAAAATTCTTGTTGACGATGCTCACCAAAGAGGGTTGAAAGTATTTTCCTATACGTTAAATGAACTGGATGATATAGAGAGAGTTAAGTCATTAGGGGTTGATGGTATCTTTTCCGATTTTCCGGATCGGATATAAGGTTATGGAAAAAAAAAGGGCGCCATTATCAACAGCGGAATATGGAAAAAAGATTACTTATTAAGGATACAAATAAATGAATATTATAGAATCGAAGGCCAATCCTAAAATAAAAAATTTAAAAAAATTGATTGCAGATAGAAAACACAGGTATTCGAATAAGGAATATGTTATCGAGGGTGTTCGGGCAATCAAGAATGTTGATGTTATTAAGGAAATGTTTGTTTGTGAGGGAAGGGCTATACCTAAGGTAACGGCGGAAAAGACTTATATTGTAGAGAAAAATTGTTTTAAATCTATATCTTCGACAGAAAATAGTCAGGGAGTGGTAGCGGTGGTTCCTCTAAAGGTGCTGAACAGTTCGGAGATTAGAAAAGATTTGAAATATGTTTTGTTGGATCGTTTGCAAGATCCGGGAAATATGGGAACAATTCTCCGTACTGCAGCCGCATTTAACTTAAACGGTATAATTCTTACTCCGGGGTGTGTTGATCCGTTTTCTCCCAAGACGGCAAGGGCGTCGGCAGGTTATATAACCAAAACAAACGTGATAAATATTAAAAAGATGGATGAGATTAAAGGTTTTAATATAATCGGTGCTGATTTGAATGGAGAAGATGTTGCAGGGGTTCAATGGCCTAAGGGTTTCATTCTTTGTATTGGCAATGAATCTGTGGGGTTGTCCGGTGAAGTAAAAGTTTCTGCCAAAGCATTAGTTTCTATTCCTATCTCGAATTCTGTAGAATCGCTCAATGCAGGCATTTCTCTGGGAATTATTTTATATTGTGCCACCAGGGGAAAATAGGGGATATACTACTAATCTTTTAGGCAGAAAAGAAAGTTTTATTAATACCGATTTTCAATAGGAATATTAATTATGAAAACGAAACTAAAAATTAGTTTAATTTATGCTTTGGTAATTGTAATTGTTTTGATAGTTGGCTGTTTAAAAGAAGAACGAAAACCAATACTTAAAATGGATTTTTCGTTAAAGAATCCGATAACCAGTTCCGTAAAGGTAATGGAAGGGATTCCAAGACTCCTTGTTGGTAATAAAACAATACCGATAAGCGGTATTTTTATTTATCAGGATTTATATGTTAAACCAAAACAAGTAACTAAGCAGATTGATTATGCTGCAGAAAATGGTTTTAGCTTTGTGATTGTTTCTATGTGGTGGTATGCAATGGATACTGAAAAAAAACTTGATGAATTTCCGGAGGATGCTGCCGGGCGTATAAACTGGAAGAAATTAGATGAGGTTTTTGATTATGCGGCAAGCAAAGGTGTCTATGTTATACCTGCATTTCGGTATTGTTGTTCTCCACCTGCATGGTGGTATACAACCGAAGATTATAGAAACAAGTATTATGCCCAAACCAATGAAAAAGGAAAAACAACCTGGATGCCGAGTTTTAATGTAGAATTTCACGAAAAATACGCAGATCAGGTGATTACATACATGGTGAACAGGTATAAAACCCATCCGGCATTATTAGGGTGGGAACTGGGCTTTGGATGGACAGTAGAAAATAATTATCCCTCGGGTTATGGAGCAAAAGGATGGTATGATTATTCACCTTTTTGTAAAGCGCAATTCAGGAATTGGTTAAAAAAAGCATATAAAGAGGATATTTCTAAATTAAGAGATGCGTGGGGTAATAATACGGTTACATTTGAGAATGCGGAAATACCACAGCTATTATCTCATTGCAGGGACCTGAATAATAGAGGTGTCAATAGTGCCGGCGATAAAAGAAGGCAATTCTATGATTGGCAATTATTCAGATTGAAAGAGAAAAAAAAGAGCAGAAATCATTTTGCCAAACTTTTCAAGCAATTAGATTCAAATCATGTCCTTTTCGCGAATTCCGGTGGTGGTCCTTTATCTTCCGGAGCGTTAGGGGAATCTGCTTATACTTTAAATTTAGATTATTATGATTATGCCTCGTCACCATATATAGATGGAGTCTTTGCCTGTCCCGGATTTAGAGATGACCAAAAAATAAATAGTATTTATGAAACCGCAATCCGTGATTTGATAAATTATATGCATAGAAGAGGCAAAGCTACATTTATAGCATGGGAAAACTGGGGTGTTAATAAATCGGAAACGTTGCAGTACATCATTAAAATTACGGCTGATACAGGTACGGGTATGGTATTGGCGACAGGGGATATAAAAGGGCCTGGCGGTGAATTAGAATATGCATATTCTGATAAGCAGATAAAAGAAATTGCCGGAAATTTATATTTACTCAAAAACGCTCCGAAAGTTAAAAAGAAAAAATTTGCCTTTATAGATTTTTCTTTTCTTTCTGCAATAGATTATCAAAAGATGGGTTATTATGAGAGAGAATATTATCTTTCACAATATAAAAGCAAAGATGCATATTGTACGGCAATATTATTTAGGGACACTGGTTTAGACTATGACGTATTGAGTATTGAGGAAATAATAAAAGAGCCGGGGATTCTAAACGATTATCTTGCTGTTGGCATAGTAGATTTGTTTAGAATGAATGACGAATTAAAAGATGTGTTAGTAAACTACCGAAATCGGGGGGGTGGTTTATTTATAGTTGGGAGAAGTGCTGTTTTCGATAAATACGGAAATTACAATTCAACTTATTTACAGCAACTTCTCAATGTTTCATCACCAATAACGGAATATAATCTTAAATCCTCTGTATTTGATGCAGACAGTTCATGGAATTTTGTTTCAGAAGATAAAAGCGGGCTAATAGAAGAGATAGAAAGTAAACAAGGAGATGGTAGGAGTTGTTACAATCTTTTCAATATTCCGGTATTTGATTATGCAAAGGAAGATTATAAAGTAATCGGACATTTAACATCTAATAATAAAATAGCGACTGTTGGTTACAAAGGAAGAACAGTTTTTTGGTTTCCCAGGATGGGGATGCAGATCTATGATAGGAGTGATACTGAACTAGAAATCACGCTAAAGTTTTTGGAGAATTTATATGCGTTCTATGAAAATAGAAAATAGAACGGAAAATAGGGGATGTAGTGAGTTGACTAATAATAAAAATGTTGTTATAATTAAATTGTACCAATAGCGGAAGAAAGAGTAGTATTTGTTAATTTAGAAATAGATTATCCTGGTTTAAGCGGAAGCAAAGAATTGAAAGTAAGTTCAAGTGGAATAAACAAATTATACCGGAGGGGGAAGAACTAACTGGAAACGAACCGGAAGTAATACAAATAGTACATTTCAATCTTCATATTTAAAGGAGGATTTTATGCAATTTAAGGCTTTTGAGGAAGGTATTGAAGTAAACGGTACGACTGTAAATGCAGTAGTAGATGGTTTAGGTCAATATAAAAGTTTAGCAAAGAAATATTTATTGGGGGTAGGGATTGGTATAGAAGAAAATGGTGAGCTCAAAATTGAAAAGAAAAACTGGTATTCTCATGATAGTTGGTTAAAATCATTTGAGGAAATAGCCAAAGAAATTGGCGACGCAACATTACAACTAATCGGGATGAAAATCCCTGAGAATGCAATTTTTCCGTCATGGGTTAAAGATATTGATACTGCGATAAAATCAATAGATATAGCTTATCATATAAATCATAGAAAAAACGGGAAGATGTTATTTGATATTGTTACAGGTAAGATGGAAGAAGGAATTGGTCATTATGGATATGAAAGAGTTGAAAATAGAAATATGATAATTAGTGAATGTAAGAATCCTTATCCTTGTGCATTTGATTTTGGAATTATAATGGCAATGGCAAGAAAATTCGAAATAAAAGCAAATATTGTACATGACGATTCAAAACCGTGTAGAAAAAACGGAGCTGATAGTTGTACATACATTATTACATGGTAAAAAAAGCTTGAACAATTTCGGTTAACAAAACAGCGGGAGAATAGGGGCGTTCATTAAAATATAAATAGGGTTGAAAGAGAAGGAACATCGGTGATATTGTTCAAAGCTTTAAAGTATTGGCAGAAAAAAAAGGGTTTTTTCAATAATGTCTAAGTTGGGTCAGCCGAAAAACGGATCTAATAAATCAAATCTCTCCGAATTCCGTAAAAAATAGGGTTATAATACAGTTTCTTGATGGGTAATCTAAAATATCAATAAATCCCTGTTTCGCCGAATAGATTCACGGGAATGATTCATATTATGGATTGGAAACATGCTTGCTTTAATTATTGGTGAACAAGTAGAATGTGTTATTTTGTAAAAGAATTAATAAAGGAGAAAAAAATGCAATTCATTGATTTGAGTTCAACAATTAGTAATGAAACAATTGAACCTATTTTCCCAAAGATTAAATATGTAAAGCACAAAAAGGGAGGAACACTCCTGGGTTTAGCAAGCCTCCTATCGGAAAAGTCATTTTTACATACTTTAAGAAATCTCATCCGTTACTGTTTTGGGATAAATAGAGTAAGAGCGAAGGATTTTCCCGATGGTATGGGATTAGCCTGGGAAGATATGAAATTAGGAACACATACAGGTACCCATCTTGATGCTCCGTGGCATTTTGGGCCATCTTGTGATGGCAAACCTGCTAAAACTATAGATGAAGTGCCGCTTGAGTGGTGTTACGGAGACGGTATTGTTTTGGATTTACGGCATAAACGACCCGGGAGTTTAATAACAAAGGAAGATATTCAATTAGCATTGCAAAATATAAATTACGATATAAAAAAGGGAGACATAGTTCTTATAATGACCGGTGCAAGAAAATATGCACAGGATAAAAAATATCTTCTTGCTCATCCGGGGATGAGTAGGGAAGCAGTGTTGTGGCTTGTAGAAAAGGGAATAAAGATAATTGGTACCGATGGATGGGGATTTGACCGCTCTTTCAGACGGATGATAAAGGAATATTCAAAGACAAAGGAAAATAAACATTTGTGGCCTGCCCATCTGGCGGGGAGAGAAAAAGAATACTGTCATATTGAGACGATGGCTAATCTTGATAAGATTCCCAAGCCTTATGGTTTTAAAGTCATCTGTTTTCCAATAAAACTCAAAGCCGCAAGTGCTGCGTGGATAAGGCCTGTGGCAATAATAGCAGAAAATATGTAATGCAAATTATATCAAAAAAAATATAATATTTTTTTGTCAGATGTAATTATTTTTTCCTATGGAGTTGCTTTTTAATCTAATTTTTGATATAAAATAGGTTTATGAGTGGGTAGGATTTTGATTTGAATGATGATTTTAAAGACACTAAATTCCTGGAAATATTTTCCAGGTGAGTATTGTTGCGGAGTAATTGTTGTTTCCGGTATTTTTTTGTAAGGGTTGATTGAAGGGTAAAAAAATGGTTAAAAAATTTTTGATATTGTTTAGTGTAATAGTTTTTATGGGAAATATTCTTTCTTGCAAGGTAAAAGGGGGGGAGAAAAAAATAGACGAAGAAATACAATTGCCGCAGCCAAAGACAAGAGGAAAAATATCCTTAGAAGAAAGTATTTTAAAAAGGCATTCGGTGAGAGATTTTAGTAAACGGATACTTTCACGGGAACAAATTTCTCAATTGCTTTGGGCTGCTTATGGGGAAAAGCATGATGCTAAGACAGGTGCTACAAAGACTGTTCCCTCAGCCGGTGCAGCGTATCCCATGGAGACATATCTGGTCTCTTCTCAAGGGTTCTTCCACTATTTTCCTCAAAATCACAAATTAGTAAAGCTTAAGAATATTGATTTACGTTCTTCCTTATCCAAGGCAGCTTTACGGCAGGGTTGTGTAAGTTCTGCCGGTGTGAATATTGTGATTACCTGTGTTTACGACAGGATATGCGGAAGATATAAGAAAAGGGGTATAAAATATGCTTATATCGAGGCCGGGCATATTGCCCAAAACATTCATTTACAAGCGGTATGCTTAGGCTTAAGTTCTGTTGCTGTAGGTGCTTTTTCCGATGAAGCAGTTCAAAAAGTCCTGGATTTACCCAATGACCACATTCCGGTATACATTATTCCCGTGGGGTATCCGAAGAAGAAATAAAAAAGAGGTTAAAATTAGGCTCAGTTTTGTTGTTTGATACAGAGGCCGAAAACGGAGATATTGCCGAGAGGGGGGCAACAAAGAATGAAATGTCCAAAATGTGGTCATGAAAATAAAGATGATGTGTTGTTTTGTGGATTATGTTATACTGTTTTAAAGAAAGAAACTTTACAAAATACTCAATTGAATACGGAAGAATCTTTAGAAAACAATCCGAATAAGTATGCGGATGATTTTACTAGAAAATTTAAAGTTACCTGGAAATATTATCATTTATTTTTTGCTGTTTTTATGATTATTGCAATTATCATAGGCAGGAAAAGTGGGCCATATAGTTTTTGGAGTTATTTAGCAACACAGCCTTTAAAAGCGTTTTTTCTTATAATATCCTTACTTGTATGGATGGGTTATGTCTATTATATGTCAACTATTCTTAGGTGCCCTAAATGCGATTTTCAAATATTTACTGTTTATATTCAGAAAATTCGTTTCTGGAGATTAATTAAGACAAATAGTTGTCCGAATTGTAAAACTAAACTTTTGAAAATGGACGATGCCTGGAGAATATTGAAATGGATTCCACCTTTTTAAGGAGT
>JAGLYT010000389.1 GCA_023132075.1 bacterium | reverse complement strand
AGCTTCTACTGATATGTCTCATTATTATGTATATGGAAAAGCTTGTTTAATGGATGGCTTGACACTCAGGTTGCTGGAAGAGTATAACATAGAGGGTTTAATAAATAATGTTGGCAAAGGTGATTGTGAATTGTGTGGAATGGCCGGTGTAATTACCCTGATGGAAAGTTGCAAAACATTAGGGGCAAATAAAATAAAACTGTTAAATTATGCTAATTCCGGTGATGTAACCGGAAATAAAAATAGAGTAGTAGGATATAGCTCTTTAGTTGTTTCGAGACATTATTCTAAAACCGAATTAACAAAAAAAAAAGAGTTAAAAAGTAGTCAAAGAGGAAAAAAAATGTTAATAAATGAATCACAAAAAGAGAAGTTACTCAAAATTGCCCGTCTGACTTTAGAAACTTATCTTACTACAAAAAACAAACCGGATTTTCAGATAGAGGATGAAATTTTAAAGGAAAAAAGAGGGACGTTTGTTACTTTGCATAAAAATGATAAACTTAGGGGATGTATCGGTAATATGGTTGGCCAAAAAGCTTTGTGGAAGACCGTTCGTGATATGGTTATAGAATCAGCACTCAATGACAGCCGGTTTTCTCCGGTAACAAAAGAAGAATTAAACCAGATAGATATTGAGATTTCCGTGTTGACCCCTTTGGAGAGAGTTGATGATGTAGAAAAAATCATTATGGGGAAGCACGGGGTTATAATAAAAAAAGGTTTTAGACAGGGTGTTTTTTTGCCGCAAGTAGCGGATGAAACAGGTTGGAGCAGAGAAGAATTTTTATCTGCTCTTTGTTCGCATAAAGCAGGATTACCTGTTGATGCATGGAAGGACAAGGATGTGGAAATTTATATTTTTTCCGCTCAGGTCTTTGGAGAAAAAGATAAAAATTAAATTTTGGAGTTTAGTATTTTTCTCCAGTCTTTAAGGCGGGAACGAGGAAAATAAAGGCAAAATATGTTTCTCTCTGGACGCATAATTTTACCCTATGGGCA
>JAGLYT010000388.1 GCA_023132075.1 bacterium | reverse complement strand
GCCCAAAGGGTAAAATTATGCGTCTAGAGAGAAACATGTTTTGCCTTTATTTTCCCCGTTCCCGCCTTACGGACTGGCGGACCTGCCTTAAAAATTGGCGGACAAGCAGGCAAACTCCCAAACATTTCTGCTCAATACTTCGATTACACTCAGCACAAGCTCTTTGAGCGACTACAAACAAATTTGCCATTCGCAGTCTTTTTCTTTTAACTTTGCTGGAGCGAAGCGACAGTCTCGCCAATCTTTAAGGCGGACGTCTCTGTGCCTGTCTTTTATCTTTATCTTTTATTTTTTAAACCAATCCAAACTAATTCAACCAATAAAACTAATGCACCGCCTTTAATCAACCAATCTAAACCAATATAACTAATTCAACTGTTTTTACCCGTCTTTTATCTTTTATCCATCTCCCGCCGCACCTGACCGACAAAATTTCCTACCCGGGTTAATATTTTTTTCTCATCTTTATTTTCATCTATAATTTTTACTATAGCACTACCGATAATAACTCCATCACAATATTTAGCAATTTCTTTTGCCTGTTTGTCATTAGAAATACCAAATCCGCATACTACCGGCGTTTTCCCGCTTACTTTTTTAGCTGAAAATAATTCTTCTTTTATCTTTTTGTTTATTTTTTGTCTTGTTCCGGTAACACCTGTCCGTGAAACATAATAAAGAAAACCACTCGTATCACCGGCTATTTTTTTCATTCTTTTTAATGAAGTAGTCGGTGTAGCTAAAAACACATTCGCTAAACCATCATTTATTGATACTTTCCTCCATTCTTGAGCCTCTTCCAAAATGAGATCGGGAATTATTACTCCATCTAATCCTTTTTTTCGACTTTCCCCGGCAAATTTTACTAAACCAAAATTATATATTGGATTAAAATAACTCATTAAAAGCAAAGGAATTTCCGTTTTTTTTCTTGTTTTTTCAACTAATGATAAAATTTTTTCTAAATTAACCTTTTTTTCTAATGCCTGATGGGAAGATTTTT
>JAGLYT010000387.1 GCA_023132075.1 bacterium | reverse complement strand
TTGGTAATCCGGAGACAACAACCGGTGGTAGAGCTCTTAAATTTTATTCTTCTTTGCGATTAGATATTCGTAGAATTGCCCAAATGAAAGATGATAGTCAAATAGTGGGTGCGAGAATAAGGGTTAAAGTGGTAAAAAATAAAGTTGCACCGCCTTTTCGTCAGGCAGAATTTGATATGAGTTATGGATATGGGATTTCCCATGAAGGATGTGTTTTAGATTTGGGTGTTGAATATGGGATCATTAATAAAGGAGGAACATGGTTTTCTTATAAAGGCGAACGATTGGGACAGGGAAAAGAGAATTCAAAAAAGTTTTTGAAAGAAAACTCCAATGTAATGAATAAAATAGAAAAAGAATTGTTGGATAAACATAATCAAAGTAAAAAATAGACGGAAAAGAGAGGTAAAAAATGCTTAGATTATTAACGGTAGGCCAGTTACAGGCTAATTGTTACATATTTGTTTGTGATGAAACGGGAATAGGTGTAGTTATTGATCCAGGGGATGAGTCGGAAAAAATAGTAAATCTTATTCAGGGAGAGGCATTTAAAATACTATACATTATAAATACTCATGTACATTTAGACCATACGGGAGCGAATAAGGAAGTCAAACGTTCAACGGGTGCAAAAATTTTAGTTCATCAGGAAGATGCGGATATGCTGGAAATGGGGAGATATGACCTTTCTTTTGCTAAACAGGAGATGTTTGTTTCTTTTACCATAGACAGAAGATTGGTAGACAATGAAATAATAAAATTTGGTATGCAAAAGCTCAAAGTAATTCATACTCCCGGGCATACTCCGGGAGGGATTTGTCTCTTAGGCAAGGATGTTCTTTTTACCGGGGATACCCTGTTTAATAATTCTATTGGCAGATATGACCTTCCGGGAGGGGACAGAGAAGCATTGAAAAATTCACTTAAGAAAAAACTGTTGGTATTGGATGATAATCTAACTATTCTTCCCGGACATGGACCGTTTTCTTCATTAGGTGAAGAGA
>JAGLYT010000386.1 GCA_023132075.1 bacterium | reverse complement strand
GCTCCCAATTCATCAACATTAGAAGCTCTTAATCCTAATAGGGGATAAACAAAGTTTATGAAATTGTAATCTATATCCTCTACCCATTTATATTGTCCGGCACAAATCTCTGTTTTCCATAGTTGTCCTAAACCTGCAGGATTCCAGTAAATAGCATCACTATTATCAGCTATTGCGCAAAAAGCTCCTCCCATACCCGTTGCCCGAACGCCCATCCCCATTTCCAGGGATTGAGCACCGGAAGTACCCACACGATAATGAGTAGCCCAACCGTAAGAACAAAAAGTTATTACAAAAATGATAGTTAAAAGATAGAATTGTTTTTTCATTGGTTTCTCCGAAAAATATTATAAAAAATAGTCCATCCGCCTTAACAGACTGGCGAAACTTCCGCTCTACTCCAGCAGTCGATAGTCCATAGATTAAAAAAGAAACAAAAGTCCATAGTCGATAGTCCACAGTCCATAGACAACAGACAAAGAATAAATGCTAAAGAACGCCTCATAAATGAGGCAACTACAAACAAAAAGACAACCATAGATTCCTGCTTCCGCAGGAATGACAGAATTTAAAAAAAATTATCGGATGATGACTATTTTACCGGTGGCTTTGTGGCCAAGGGAATTAGTAATCAAATAAAGATACATTCCGCTCCCTACTTTTTCTTCTGAATTATTGGTCACATTCCAAACAACCGCACCGTTAGTCATCGCCACATAGGCATCAGTGATTAATTTGCCCTTTACATTGTAAATCTTTATGGTCACTTCTTCGGTTAAATGGCTAAAAATCACCTGGGTGTGCCCTTTACTTAAAATACAGGGATTGGGATAAACAATGACATCGTCTAAATTGTTCATTACTCCCTGAGAAAATAAAAAATTTGTTCCTATTAATGTAATTAGACAAATTGAAATAATTAAAAATAAAATTTTTTTCATGATTTTTCCTCCTCTTAATCTCAAGTAATGTCAAAAATGTTTTATTTTTTGGTAGTCGCAGGCTTTAGCC
>JAGLYT010000385.1 GCA_023132075.1 bacterium | reverse complement strand
GGACTAGCCTCTAAGTCTTCAATTACTTCCGGTTCCGGTTGAGGAAGATTCGACAAACGGCCTGTAATATTAAAAAAAGTCTCTATTACTGAACCTTGATTTGCTGTAAATCTTTCCTGTCCCCTAATTACGTCAATTTTTCCTTTAATAACCATGATCTTTGCTATTTTGGCAATTTCGTCAATGGTAATTTTTATCTTGTCTCCCTTATTTACAATAACAAACGTCTCCCCTACGGATACTTTTATATTTGTTTTACTTCTTTTGGGAACTACTACACTAACAGTTCCCGTTTTTTTGTTTTCCCAGAGTTTAATCCTTCCACCTTTTTTAATAATTATTTCTCCTACTCCGATACTTACCTTAGCTCTTCCCCAGACAACCTCTATCATAGACCCCGATGGAATCCATGGAATTTCGTCTTCCAAATCCACATTAAAAATTTTATTATCCGGGCGGGTTACTATTATAGACCCGGTACGCATTAGTATCTTAATACTGGATGGTTTGGGCAAAATCCTTTTACTTCCCATCCCAAATGCCGAAGAATAAAAACAAAATGCCATTATTACCAACGATACACTACCAAAAATTACCTGCTTAATTTCAATTTTCATTAATATCTCCTTCCCATTTTTTTACTTTATAATATCCATCCTTCAAGTGTCAAGTAAAATATCAAACCCTTCTCAGTCTATCAAACAATAAAATGCTTTATAACTTAACTTCCCTTGCATCTTTGACTATTTTATCGCTAATACCTCATAAACCGGAACCGCTTTTTCCCTTCCTTTTAACTTAATCGGATCCAATGTGCGAACTATACAAGAATCTTTTACCTGAAAATAAGTCTTTTCACTTATATAAACCTGACCATGTTTACTAACACTTTCTATTCTTTCCGCTAAATTTACCGAATCCCCAATTACCGTATAATCCATTCTCCTGCGGGTTCCTATACCCCCGGCAATACCCTCTCCCGTACTTATACCAACACCGACGTTTATTAACTCT
>JAGLYT010000384.1 GCA_023132075.1 bacterium | reverse complement strand
GCATTGTTTGCCTTCATTATTGCTAATTGAGCTGAATCAACCCTGCTCATTTGACCCGCACCAATACCTATCGTTCTATCTCCGGTCGTATAAACAATAGCATTTGATTTTACGTGTTTACATACCTTCCAGGCAAATTGGAGAGCTTTCATTTCATTTTCCGCAGGTTTTCTTTTAGTAACCACAGTCAAATCATCTTTGAATAAATCAGTATTTTTTTCCTGAATCAACAACCCTCCGGAAATTTTTTTGTAGTCAAATTCCCGATTTGAACCGGAAATTTCCGGCATTTTAATCAATCTTGTATTCTTTTTTTTCTTTAAAATTTGTAAAGCTTCCGCGCTAAAAGACGGAGCAATCACACATTCTACAAAAGTTTTACTAATTTCATCGGCAGCATCTTTATCTACTTCCCGATTAAACCCGACAATACTGCCAAAAGCACTAACAGGATCACACTTGCGGGCATTTTGGTAAGCATCTATTAATTTAGTCCCGGTTGCAACTCCACAGGGATTGGTGTGTTTAATTATTACTGCTACCGGAGAATTAAATTCACCGGCTATATCCCATGCTGATTCTAAATCGATAATATTGTTAAATGATAGTTCCTTGCCGTGTAACTGCTCCATATTTACTACGCCCGTTTTTTTCTCTCCATTGGTTGCTTTCAATTCCTTATAAAATGCCGCCTGTTGATGAGGGTTTTCTCCATATCTTAAATCCTGAATTTTTTCCAGTCGAATTCCCTCCAAATCCGGAAAATCACTAATTTTTGTGTTTTCCGTTTTTAATTTGTAAAAATAAGAATATATATTATAGTCATATTTTGCCGTATGCTTAAAGGCTTCTTTTGCTAACCGAAGTTTAGTCTCCATGCCTATTTCATTATTGTTTTTTCTTAATTCTTCTAACAATTGCGAATAATCCCGGGGATTTACGGTAACAGCCACATCTTTATAATTTTTCGCTGCCGAACGCAATAGGGTTACTCCTCCAATATCAATATTTTCTATAA
>JAGLYT010000383.1 GCA_023132075.1 bacterium | reverse complement strand
GCTTATTATTATATTGCAGAAATTATTTCAGCATTTGATGTCGTAGCTTTGCAGGAAATTAATAAAGATTTAAAAGCGTTTAGTAAGGTTATGGATATTTTAGGAAAAAATTGGGATTTTATTTCTACGGATGTAACAGAGGGGACGTCGGGTAATAAAGAAAGGATGGTTTTTGTTTTTGACACTAATAAAGTAAGTTTTAGAAATATTGCAGGTGAGATTGTTTTACCCGCAAAGAAGAAGATAAAAGATGCTTTACAATTTGCCAGGACACCTTTTCTTGTGGCATTTCAATCGGGTTGGTTTAAATTTAAGTTATGTACCGTTCATATTTATTATGGGGCTGATTATGGTGAGCAACTGGAACGAAGAATAGAAGAGATAGAAAAGATTGCTAAGTTTTTGGCAAAAAGGGCTAAAGGGAAGAAATGTAATTATATTGTGCTGGGAGATTTCAATATTAAACATCCGGAGCACAAAACAATGCAGGCATTGGAAAATAGTGGGTTTAAGATTCCAAATCAACTAAAGAAATCTACTAACCTTGACCGGACGAAATTTTACGATCAAATTGCTTTTAAAACCAAGGAAAATGAATTAAGATTGGGAGACAGTCCAAAAAACGCAGGTGTCTTTAATTTTTATCAATCGGTATTTAAAGATGACGAATTTGAAATATACAAAGATTTTATGTCATCGGGAAAAAGAGATATTGGTAGAGACGATAAACCAAGAAGCAAAGCCGGAAAGATAGAGTATTATCAGAAAATCTGGCGGACCTTTCAAATGTCGGATCATTTACCCTTATGGGTGGAATTAAAAATTGATTTTAGTTATGATTATTTAAAAAATCTAACTTAACTTATTATCCCCCTTTAAAGGGGAATAAAAATTAACGGAAGAAGGAGGTAAAGATGTATAAGCACACTCAGGTTGGTATGTTTGTAGTAGCATTACTGGGAGCAGCAATTTTTTTTGTTGGGTATTTTTCAGGAGCGGCAGATGCAAGCTGGGCCAGTATTTTTATTCT
>JAGLYT010000382.1 GCA_023132075.1 bacterium | reverse complement strand
TTTTCTTCTGCGGTAGGAGAGTTGGGTGAGGATTGCGGGGCAGAGGTTAATCTGGAATGCATACCCTTAAAATATGCCGGGCTTGAATGTTGGGAGATATGGGTTTCCGAGGCTCAGGAAAGAATGGTTTTATCGGTTCCCCCTGAAAATGTTAAGGAAATTATGAAGATTTTCGCCGAGGAAGATGTAGAAGCCGTAATTATCGGTAAATTTACCGATGATAAACAATTACATCTCTTGTATGAGGGAGAAACTGTATGTGAATTAGATATGCAGTTTTTACATAAAGGCGGGCCGAAAATCACTTTAAAAGCGGAATGGAAAAAACCGCCCAAAGATTCCGGGCAGATAAAGATTAAAAAAGAAAACCGAGAAGGACTAACAGATACTTTAAAAAAGCTCCTGGCTATGCCTAATATTGCCAGTAAAGAATGGATAATCAGACAATATGACCACGAAGTGCAGGCAAAAACAATTTTAAAGCCCTTAGGCGGGGTAGAAAACGATGGGCCTATGGATGCCTGTGTAATGAAGCCTTTATACGATTCTTTCAAAGGCGTAGCCGTGGCTAACGGTATAAATCCGGTTTATGGTAAAATAGACCCTTACTGGATGGCTGCATCTAACATTGATGAAGCTTTACGCAATGTAGTTTGTGTAGGGGGAGATATAGAGCAAACTGCTCTTTTAGATAACTTTTGCTGGGGAGACCCCCGAAAATCCGACCAGATGGCCGGACTTCTGCGTGCTGCCCAGGCTTGTTACGATATGGCTAAAATATACCAGACACCCTTTATTTCCGGGAAAGACAGCTTAAACAACGAATATGTAGATGCTCAGGGCAAAAAGACATCTATTCCTTCCACTTTGCTTATTTCCGCTATTTCCATAGTTCCGGACATCAGAAAAGTTGTATCTATGGATATTAAAAAAGCAGGAAATCTTGTTTATATTCTGGGAGAAACATTCCCTGAATTAGGCGGTTCACATTATTATCTTTTAAATGGATTTTTGGGAAATAATCTTCCCCGGGTTAA
>JAGLYT010000381.1 GCA_023132075.1 bacterium | reverse complement strand
GAAAAGATAAAAGTTTCTCCGGTTTTTTAAAACTGGTAAAAAAAATAAGAAAAAAAAAGTTCGATATGGTTATTTTGCCTCATCGTTCATTCCGGAGTGCTCTTCTTGCATGGTTAAGTAAAATTCCCTTAAGGGTGGGATTTGATAGAAGTCAGGGAAAAATATTTTTAAATAAGCTCGTTGATTATGATAAGAACAAGCATGATTTGGAACGAAATCTTGATCTGGGTGTTTTGTTGGGAGTAAACATTTCTAAACCGGAAATTTATTTACCGATAAAGAAACAGGAAAAAGAAGAAGCGGCAAAAATCCTGGAAAAATTCGGACTCGGAGAAAACGATTTACTTATAGGAATTAATCCCGGGTCGGTATGGCCGACTAAAAGATGGTGGCCGCAGCGATATGCAAAATTGTTAAATTTACTGGTTGAAGAGGGTTATAGGCCTATAATTTTTGGCAGTAAAAAAGATATTTCCGTGGTTGACCGGATTATAAATGATATTTCCTCTAAAACAAGGGAAAATATAGCTAATTTAACAGGGAAAACATCGTTAAAGCAACTATCGGCTTTAATTAGTAAATGCCGGATTTTTGTAACTAATGATTCTGCTTCAATGCATATAGCTGTTGCACATAAAATTCCGGTAATTGCTTTGTTTGGGCCCACTACTCCTCAAATTGGATTTTATCCTTATGGGGAAAATAATTTGGTTATAGAGAAAAAAATGTCCTGTCGCCCTTGTGGATTACACGGTGGATACAAATGTAAATTAAAAACACATGAGTGTATGAAAGGAATAGAAGTGAAAGAGGTTTTCGAGGCCGTTCAACAAAAATTGACTGAAATAAAAACAAACAAAAACAAATTTAGTGCACAAATAATGAATTTTGACTATAAAAAACGAGGTTAAGTAAAAAGAGAATATGAATATAGTCCAGGTGGTAAATATTCGTTGGTGGAATGCTATTGCTGAGTATGGAATATCTTTATCTAAAGGATTGTACAAAAAAAAACATCGGGTATTTGTTATTGGAGAGAAAAATACTCCTCCGGCGATAAAAGCGGAAGGATGGGGAATT
>JAGLYT010000380.1 GCA_023132075.1 bacterium | reverse complement strand
AATAGTCAGCATGCTTTATCTATAACTCCGGTAGAATGCGGCACTTCTCCGACCGGTAAGTTTGCCGGGAATGAAGACGGAGTAGCTTTGTCTCCGGGCGAAGAGACCGATTTATGGGTTGAGTTTAAAGCTCCGCAAACAACATCTGTTGGGGCTCCTCAGGCAATATCTATTTGTGTCAGCGCCCAATCTTATGAATAAGTAAGGTTATAGGACATAAACGATATTGACAAAAGAGAAATTTTGTGCTATACTATTAAGTAAGGAAGCTTTTAAATAAGTATTTCTTTGAAAATTTTATCCGAAAAGGCAGATTCGTCGTGAGGCGAAGACATTTATTTATTTTTCCGTTGTTAATTAGTGGCGGATAATGGATGAATCGCTTACTATGCGGGACAAAAAGTAGTTTTTGCTTAGTAAGCAGGCAAAGTTACGGGTCTTTTTTAAAAAAACAAGATAGCCGGGCTACCGAACTGACTATAAGATAATTATAGCCAAGTAAGGTAGCCCGTTTTTTATTAGTAAAATAATTTTGATTAGGAAAATTATATAAAAGAAAGGAGGTGAAAAAGAATGAAAAAGAAGGGTTTCGTTTTAATTAGTTTATTAACGGGATTAATGTTAATTAGTGTGGGTGTAGATTGGGCAGCAGCATTAGTACAGGATAATGTTGAGGTTAATATCGGTACAGCAACAGTAACCGGAACTTTAGCAGCAGATATGACAGTGAATATAAAAGATGTCATTGGAAATGGAGCTGCAACTGAAATAAATTGGACCGGAGCAACAGCAGGTAGTACCGATTGGTTAGTAGCTGATCAGTATGCAGAGATAGATGCCACATCTAATTATCCTGGGTATGGAATTCAAGTTTATACTAATAATACAGCTACTACTACTGCTCATGTTTCTACCGCTGATCCTACATTTACGGGTATTGGCAGTCCCGCAGGTTTAGTAGGGGTTTCTGATACAACTGTAGCACTTCCCATGGCTTTGATTGGTAAAGATGATCTATGGGGTACCACGGCGGTTCCTCTAGAAGATGCAGGGATATTCACTAATGGTTATATTTGGCAGGCAGATGC
>JAGLYT010000038.1 GCA_023132075.1 bacterium | reverse complement strand
GAAAAACATGTTTTGCCTTTATTTCCCCTAGTCTAACTCCTGACTCATAAATAATAGTCACACATTGTCATAAACACAAACAGACAAATCCGAAATCCTAATATCTAAACCCTAAACCCTCCTTACAGACTGAAGGACAGGCAGGCAAACTCACCAATTCCAAAATTTTTTAACTTTCTCTTCCCAGAAGCCTTTTTAAAAATGTCTTTTTTCGCATTCTATTTATTAAGGATTTTACTTCCTCTATCTTTAAATTTGCCTCTTTTTCTCCCTGTTGAATACAAAAATCAGCTTTTTTAAAACTCATCCAGGAAATATTTTTTATTCCGGGACTAAGCACGAAATCCGCCTTCTTCAATTGCAAATCAGAAAAATTTATCCCGCTAATCTTATTTGCTCTAAAAATAATAGCAAGGCCATTATCTATACTACTTATATGTCGTAATTTACTCCTCACATCTACCGCAATTACTATATCCGCTCCCAATTTAAAAGCCGCATTCACCGGGACAGTTTCTACTACCGCTCCATCCACCAGCAATTTTTCTTTCCAGCGTAAAGGGGGAAAAACCCCGGGAATAGTCATACTTGCCTGCACGGCTTCTCTTATTGGCCCCCGGGAAAAAATAATTTCTTCTCCTTTGCAAAGATCTGCCGCCACACAAACAAACGGAATTTTTGCGTCTTCTATATTCTTTTTGGAAAAAAGCACCTCTAAAATCTTTTCTATTTGTTTTTCTTCCAGGAGAGAATCTTTCTTTTTGTATAAATTATAATAAAGGTATAACTGTTTAATATAACTAATAAAACGATTGAATGGCCTGATTTGACTCTGCTCATCTTGTTTTAAAAGATTTCTACTCAGTTCCCCGAATAAATCGCTTTTTAGATTATTTTGTATTTTATTTTCCAAAAAATCAATATCCGGATGTAAAGCATACAATCCTCCAATCATTGCCCCCATACTTGTTCCGGCAATAATGTCAATGGGAATTTTATGTTGTTGAAAGACTTTTAAAACTCCCAAATGAGCAAATCCCCTTGCTCCACCACCACCCAGAGCCAAACCAACCTTTAATTTACGCATATTATTTCACCATATTTAATCGGCAAATTAAATATCCCTCTAATATTAATTATAAAGATACTGCTAAATTGTTTCACGTGAAACAATTTCTTAAGTATATTGTCGAATAATCTCTAAAAATCTGCCTTACTTTTTACAACGCAAGGCTACTTGTCCGCCAGTCTGTTTGGAGGAAAGCCTTGCCCTACATTTACTCTTCCCTACACTTTTAGTACGAAAAAATCTATTTTTTATCTAATTATCTGTCTACTTTTCTTCATCCATAAGGATAAAAAATAAAAAACAAAAGAGACATCCCGGTTAACACCCACATTGCCGGATGAATTTCTTTATATCTGCCGGCAACTATTTTAAAAAAAGGATAAAGAACAAATCCTCCCGTTATCCCTACCCCAATATTATAAGTAAAACTCATTAAAATTATAACAACAAAAGCAGGTATAGATTCTGTATAGTCTTTAAAATCAATTTTAGTTATTGACTCTAACATTAAAAGACCAACAATAATTAAAACCGGACCGTAAGCCAGAGAAGGAATTGCAGTAAGAAAAGGAACAAAAAAAAGACTACTTAAAAACAAGAGAGCTACAATCAAAGAACTCAATCCTGTCCGGCCACCTTCTTCAATTCCTGCAGCCGATTCAATGTAAGTCCCGGTGGTTGTAGTTCCTACCAATGAACCAACAACAGTAGCTAAGGCATCAGCTAACATCGGTTTTTCTATTTCAGGAAGATTTCCCTTGTTATCTAAAAATCCCGCCCGGGCGGAAACTCCAATTAATGTTCCAATAGTATCCACAAAATCCATAATAAATAAGGTAAGGATTATCGGAACAAATCCCCATTTTAAAGCACCTAAAAAATCTATTTTAAGAAAAATAGGGGCAATACTGGGGGGAAAACTAATCCAACTGGAAGGAACTTCTGCTACTCCAAAAATAAAAGACAAAAAAGTCGTTGCTAATATTCCAATGATTATGGAACCTTTTATCTTTTTAATCATTAAAGAAGCAATTAAAAGGAAACAAAAGATAGATAATAACACCGGTGTGCTGGTAACCTTACCCAGATGAACAGGTGCCCCGGGAACACCTAAACAAATAATACCGGTTTCATTTAACCCGATAAAGGTTAAAAACAGCCCAATCCCAGCGGCAAAACTATATTTAAGTCCCATCGGAATAGCATTAGCTAACCAACCCCGCAGTTTAAAGACAGTGAGGAATGTAAAAATTACGCCCCCGATAAAAACCGCTCCCAGGGCAGTTTGCCAGGAATAGCCCAATACACCTACCACTGTAAAAGCAATAAAAGCATTTTCCCCCATATAAGGGGCAATAGCAAAAGGCCTATTAGCATAACAAGCCATTAATATTGTTCCAAAAAAAGCAGCAATTACTGTCGCTACCATCGATGGCCCTATAGGTATCCCGGCCCTTTGTAGAATAGCCGGATTAACGACAATAATATAAGCCATAGTCATAAAAGTAACCAGGCCCGCCAATATTTCTGTTTTTATTGTCGTTCCATGAGCTTTTAATTTAAAAATTTTTTCTAATACTCGATTCATAGATTATTTCGCCCCTTCAGTAAATAGAGTAAAATTACGCGTAAGAGAGAAAACATCTTTTGCCTTTATTTTTCCCCGTTCTATTTCCCAACTTATAAATACTAATCAAAACTCCGCCATAACAGACTGGCGAGACCCTCCTTAAAGATTGGAGGACAAGCAAGCAATTCAACCGTCTTTTAACTATTACTTAAAATATTACAGTATTATTAAATAAACTCATTCACTTTAATATCTTAATAATTTATCTAGTTCTTTTTTACTCTGAATAGTTTTTTCCTCACAGTTATTCATACCTTGAATTTCATGAACAATCATCCCCGGAAATTCTTTTAAAAAAGGAAAAATCAATTGGTAATCAATATTTCCCATTCCGACGGGTAAATGCTGGTCATAAGACCTATCATTATCGTGAATATGAATATGCTTGATTTTGTCTTTTAAAGACTCAAAAGTCTCTTTTACCCCCCAGGAACAGTGAGAATGCCCCACATCCCAGCATACATTTATTTTACAGGTTTCAACCAGATGCACAAAATCAGCTAAACTCTCCTCATAATCATCCCTATCTACTCCACAATTTTCTAATACTGCATACACTTTTTTTTCCCGGGCATAATTTTTTATCGCCATGATGGCATCTATATTCAAATTAAAAGTTAGCTCTTTTACTCTGGAAGGAGTTATTACTGCAGGCCGTTTCCCTGAATGAAAAACTACTATTTCACTTCCTAAGGTATGGGCTAAATCTATAGAGGCTTTTACCTGCCGTATTGATTCTTTCCGTATACCATGATTTATCGAAGCAATATTTATTCCAAACATAGGGGCATGTAAAGCACTTTTCATCTTACTTTCCGTTAAAAGTGTATGCAACCTGCTCCACTGCTCTTTATCCCGGGTAAAATCGTCTACATAACAATGGGGAACATCGCTCCATATCTCTACCCCGGAAAACTCATTCTCCCGGGCAAATTTTACTGCTTCATAAACATCTTTTACCAAAAAAAAATTACTGGTAGCCATCCCGATTACCGGCATTTAAATTACCTCATTTTGACCTTATCTCTCCTCTAAGGGAATAGGGGGAGAGCTGTCAACTTTTTATTACTTGCTTATTATTGTTTTTAATAAGCTCTTTTAACTCTTTACCCATCTCGTTTATTATATTATCTTTTCCTATTTGAAATAACTCATTTATCCTTTGGATACCCGAGAAAAAAAGACTACAAGAATAAATTAAACACACTCTTCTATGTCCTCCCATCAATCGGCCTCGAACTTCTGTCAGATTATCGGAAGGAGAAAGATACTCACCTATTTTCTCACCATGACTTATAGCCGATGAGCGAGGATAAATAAACATATATATATCATTAAAAAATAGTTTATTATTTTTTAAGGTTTCGGCAGCTTGCCTTGCTCTTAAACATTTCTTTTTAATCTCTTTTAATTTTATATTTTTCCCATGTTTTCTTTTAAAATATTGTATTGCTTCTTTTTCTTTCTCCTCTATCTGCTCTATTTTTTTATTTAGATTTGATCTTTTGTTAGGAAACCAATACAAATATTTATCCAGAGCAACTTTTTCCGATAAACTTCTGGAATGTTGATAATATTCTAATCGTCCCTGATGATCTTTTTCAGCAATATAAAGCAAATAACTTATTACTTCTAATAAAGAACGAAGTTGTATGAAGGCTTCTGATGCAAGACCGGATTTACATAATATCACAATAGAACGAAATAATCTAAATGATTGCGTGTGCAATCCGAAAAATGCGTCTCTAACTTCCTTACTAATATTCTCCGGTTTAATTATCTCTTTCGAAAGACTGAATAATTTTAATAGTTTCACTGCCATATCAAAGAATTGTTTATCCTTTTCATAGATAGCAGGAAGAATTTTTTCTTCCCCGGGGTAAATTACATCATATACTTTTAATATTTTGTCTTCTTCACTCATATTTTATCACACAAAAAATTATCTGTTCTCTTTTTTTGTATATAAAAACTAATTACATCTTGTTTCTTTTTAATTCCTGTTAAAAAGTGAATTATTAGCTTACAGACTTTTCCCAATTTTTTTTATTTTTTATCCCCAACTTCTTTTTTCCACAAAGGTACGATTTTCTCTTTTAATTCAGGTAAATCATTTTTAATAACATTCCAAATATTATCTAAAATTATATTGCCCTAGTCATGAATTAAAACATTTCGCATATCAGTCATATCTCTCCAGGGTATACCAGAATGTTTTTTTTTAAATTCATCAGGAAGCTTCTTCGATGCTTCTCCTATTATTTCCAATGTTGCTCTAACAGCTCTTTGAGTCTTCAGATCCTGATAAAAATCTTCCTCTGTAATATTTTTTACAAATATTTCAATATCTTTTATACTCTTTACAATATCGTCAAGATAAACAGTTAGGCCTTTACTCATAGTATTTTAACCTCCTCTGACAATATCTTCTTTCTTAATAGCGGCTTAATAGCAGGGTATTGAATTAAATCAACCTCTTTACCTAATACATCCTTTATTTCATTTCTGATATGAATAACATCCAGAAGACTTATCTTAAGTTTTTTGGGAAACTCAACAAGAATATCAATATCGCTTTTACTGGTCATCATGCCGTGAACAATTGAGCCAAATAAACCAATATGTGTTACCCCATATTTAAGTAATATCGGAAGAATTTTTTCTTTAACTTTATCAATTTGTATTTTTGTTTTTTTATCCATTTATTCCCCTATTTTAAAAATAGTTTTTCTTCCAATCCTTTACAAATTTAGCTTTCATCAATGTTTTTACCAATTCAACCAATAAAACCAATCAAACTAATTAACTGTTGTTTATTTCTAATGTTTTCTGACTATTTCCTTTACTTTCATCAAACGAACCAGATTTCCCCGCTCTAATTCCATCAGCTTCATTGTTATATAGCGTATTGTTTCTTTCAAATCCGGAATCAATATATATTCCAGGGCATTTACCCGTCGGCGGGTAAGAGTGATTTCTTTAGCGATAATCTCTAAATTTTTCTCCAATTCAGCTAATTTTATCATTTTAGGCAATAATTGCGCATAAAAGTCCAGGGCATAATCTAATTTGCTGGAGGTATTAACCAACCCATAAGTAAGTTTTTGTTCTTCTATTTTCACCCGGTAATTAACCAGTCGTAAATTCATCAAAGGGGTAAAAAAGCTTTCAATCTCAATTTTTGTACTCGGATAAAGTAAAGCTTCTTCTACTATCTGAGGGGAACTTATCGCCCGTGCCATAAGCATATTTTGGTGTGCTTTGATTAAATCATTTTCTACTTCTTTACGCATTTTTTTTACTTCGGTCAACCGGCTTAAAAAATAACGCATTAATTCGTCCTGCTTATCTTTTAATAATTTATGCCCCCGATGAGCCAGAACTATCCGTTTTTTTAATTTCAGCAATTCCATCCGGTTAGGATTTACATTTAAACGCATTAGTTTACTCTTTCCCCATATATTTCTCTGCCATCGCATCTTTTACTCTCTTTAATTCCTGCCGGGGAAGTGTTTTTAAAAGTTTCCAGGCAAGATCTAAAGAATTTTCAATACTTCGGTTTTCATCTTCAGCTTGTTTGACAAATTCATTTTCGTATATATCGGCAAAGCGGGAAAACAACTTATCTACAGGAGAAAGAGCTGCCTCCCCTAATATTACAGCTAATTCCTTAACTTCTTTTCCCCGGGCATAAGAAGCAAAAAGCTGTGAGGTTACATCAGCATGGTCTTCCCTTGTTTTCTCCCGGCCAATACCTTTTTCCTTCAAGCGGGAAAGAGAAGGTAAAATATCTATGGGAGGATAAATACCCCTGTGATATAATTCCCGGCTTAAAATAACCTGTCCTTCGGTAATATATCCGGTAAGATCCGGTAAAGGATGTGTTTTATCGTCTTCGGGCATACTCAAAATAGGAATTTGGGTAATGGACCCCTTTTTCCCCCTGATCCTTCCTGCTCTTTCATAAATAGTAGATAAATCCGTATACATATATCCCGGATAACCCCTCCGGGCCGGAATTTCTTTCCTTGCCGCAGAAACTTCCCGTAACGCTTCCCCATAGTTAGTCATATCCGTAAGGATAACTAATACATGCATTCCCTGGCTAAAAGCCAGATATTCCGCCGCAGTTAAAGCTATACGGGGCGTAGCCAACCGTTCTATCGCCGGATCATTAGCCAGATTAATAAAAAGGACTGCTCTTTCAATAGCCCCGGTTTTTTTAAAATCATTAATAAAATAATCAGCTTCTTCGAAAGTAATCCCCATAGCCGCAAAAATGACTGCAAATTTTTCGTCTTTCCCTAAAATTTTTGCCTGGCGAGTTATCTGGGCAGCCAATTCATTATGAGGCAAACCTGAACCGGTAAAAATAGGTAACTTTTGTCCTCGTACCAGGGTATTCATCCCATCAATAGCAGAAACACCTGTTTGAATAAATTCGTTAGGATAATTCCGGGCAGCAGGGTTAATTGATTCCCCGTTTATATCCAATTTTTTCTCAGCAATAATCTCCGGTCCCCCATCAATAGGTTTTCCCATTCCATCAAAAATTCTTCCCAACATATCAGGGGAAACTGCTAATTCAACCCCTTTTCCTAAAAATCTTATCCGGCTTTCGTTTAAATTAAGCCCTGCACTGCCTTCAAATAACTGCACTAAAACTTTATCTTCCGTTACTTCCAATACTTTCCCGGTACGCACTTTTTCCTTACTACCACCGGCAATCCCTAAACGCACCTCAACAATTTCTCCGTATTTTACCCCTTCGGTTCCTTCTACAAAAATCAACGGCCCGGCCATACCGGAAATAGTTCTATATTCTTTAACTTTCAATGTTTCCTCCTCTTTTTTACGGTAATGTCAAAAAAAATTATTTATATATGGTAATGACTGCAAAGCTTATAGTTAGAAATTCCTATCTATTCTTGCTTAAAAAAATACACTGTGCCTTTCTCTCTTTTTGAAAAAGGAGAATAGGGAAATCCCCACCCTTTATTTATTCACTTAATACGCTTTCTTTTTCCAAAGACTCCTTTTTCATTTTTATCTCTTTTTCCAATTCCTTCTCAATTTCTTCAAAACGGTTAAGTTCTTTTTCTTTAATAAATTTCATTTTACTTATCTCTTCCCTGACTTTTAGCTCCATCAATTGCTCAAAAGGAATTTTGTCCAATAGTTCCTGTACAAAGTAATATAATTTCATAATAATCTTAAGCATTCTATACTGTTTTTTTAAAGAGGTATACGTATCTACTTCATCAAAAGCATGTTGATGTAAAAAATCTTCTTTTATTGTTTTTCCCATTTCTAAAATCAATCTATCTCCCGAAGACAATGCCTCCAATCCCACTAAACGCACGATTTCTTCCAGATTAGCTACTTTTTGTAAAATCTTTAGCGCTTCGTCACGCATTTTGATAAAATCCGGAGCTACTTCTTTTTCCATGTATTCACTGATATTATCTACATATAAAGAATAACTACGCAACCAGTTTATTGCCGGAAAATGACGCATATAAGCCAGCCGGTCCTCCAATCCCCAAAAAACCTTTACAATACGCAAAGTATTTTGTACTACCGGGTCGGCCAGATCTCCTCCGGGGGGAGAAACCGCCCCGACAATAGAAAGAGAAGCGATTCGTTGGTCAGAACCTAAACAGGTTACCTTTCCTGCCCTCTCATAAAAAGAAGCGATTCTTGAAGCTAAATAGGCAGGATATCCTTCTTCTCCCGGCATTTCTTCCAATCTTCCGGACATCTCTCTTAATGCTTCCGCCCAGCGGGAGGTTGAGTCAGCCATTAAGGCTACCCTATATCCCATATCCCGAAAATATTCAGCCAGCGTAATCCCTGTATAAATAGAAGCTTCCCGTGCCGCTACCGGCATATTAGAGGTATTAGCAATTAAAATTGTTCTTTTAATTAATGATTCCCCGGTGAGAGGATCCTTCAAGGCCGGAAATTCTAATAAAACATCAGTCATTTCATTGCCCCTCTCTCCACATCCCACATAAACGATAATATCAGCATCCGACCATTTGGCCAATTGGTGAAGTACCACGGTTTTTCCACTTCCAAAAGGCCCCGGGATACAGGCTGTTCCTCCCTTGGCTATGGGAAAAAAAGTATCGATTACCCGCGTACCGGTAATTAACGGCTCTTCTAGTGTAAGTTTTTTCCGGTAAGGCCGTGCTTGACGCACCGGCCAATGCTGTAACATACAAAGTTTTTTTATTTGTTTTTCCCCTTCAACACTCAATTCCGCAATAGTATCTTCTACAGTAAATTCTCCCTCAAAAATATTTTTTATCGTCCCCTCCAC
Source organism: bacterium (assembly GCA_023132075.1). Lineage (GTDB taxonomy): Bacteria > CBDUZB01 > JAGLHV01 > JAGLHV01 > JAGLHV01 > JAGLHV01. The sequence goes on along the minus strand of JAGLYT010000038.1, from coordinate 709 downwards.
CCCGGGAGGAACCATAATCTTATGCATTACTAATTCGGTTTCTTTTACTTCTCCTAAAACATCCCCTGCATTAACCTTTTCTCCTTTTTTCGCCTGCGGAACAAATTTCCATTTTTTCTCCCGATTAATTTTGGGTAAATCTATCCCCCGGGTAATATAATCCCCCACTTTCTGTTTGATTATTTCTAACGGCCTTTGAATTCCGTCATAAATGGAAGTGACCAGGCCCGGGCCTAATTCTACTGACAAAGGCTGTCCGGTAGCAACAACAATTTCTCCCGGCCCTATTCCGGTAGTTTCTTCATAAACCTGTATGGAAACATGGTCTCCTTTTAATTCCACTACTTCCCCGATTAATCCTTCCTCCCCTACCCGAACAACTTCATACATCTTTACCCCCGGCAAATCGGTAGCAACTACCAGAGGACCTGATACTTTCATTATTTTTCCTTTTATTTTCACTATCTTCTCCTTGAATTATATCTCTTTTATTCTTTCAATAAATCAACCCCGGTGGCTTCTTCCACCATTTTTTTTAATCTCATCCACCCCGGATTTTTTCCTTTTCTTCGACCGGGAACAGTTATTATTGTCACAGGTAAATCTTTACTCATTTTTTCTATTTTTTCCATGCTGTGCAAATAATCCTCCATTAAATAAATAATAGAAAATTCTTCCCGTAGTGCCTTTTTTAACGATTCCTCCGCTT
>JAGLYT010000379.1 GCA_023132075.1 bacterium | reverse complement strand
CTTTTATTGTCGAACGTCCCATTATTCTCTCTCCTTTAAATTTTCTAAACTACAAATTACCTTTGCTTTCTGCTCTTTTTTCTCTTAACTATCATTTTATCACTATATTTCTTCTTTCTGGTTTTATATCCTTTAGCCGGCTGTCCCCATGGTGATACAGGATGTTTCCTGCCTTTGCTTTTTCCTCTTCCTCCTCCATGCGGATGGTCACAAGTGTTCATAGCCGTTCCCCGAACTTTCGGACGCCTTCCTAACCGCCTTACCCGACCCGCTCCCCCAAAAGAAATTTTTTCATTATCAACATTACCCACCTGCCCGATTGTTGCAACACAATTCAAAAATATACGCCTTATTTCCCCCGAAGGCATTTTTATCTGAGCATAATTTTCTTCTTTACTCACTATCTGAGCCGCCGTACCGGCACCTCTTACTAACTGCCCCCCTCTTCCTTGCTTCATTTCTATATTATGTATCGTTGTCCCCAACGGTATTTCTTTTAAAGGCAACGCATTTCCCACTTTTATCTCCACTCCCGAACCACTAAAAACAGTGTCCCCGACTGACAAACCAACAGGATGAAGAATATATCTCTTTTCTCCATCGCCATATGTCACAAGGGCTATTCTACATGACCGATTTGGATCATATTCAATTGCTTTTACCTGGGCAGACATTCCAAATTTATCTCTTTTAAAATCAATAATTCTATATGACCGCTTGCTTCCTCCTCCCCGATGTCTTACGGTAATTTTACCTTCGTTATTTCTCCCACCCGATTTTTTCAAAGAAACTACTAAGGATTTTTCTCTTTTTTTCTTCTTTGTCAATTCAGTATTTACAGTACGGCTGGCAAATCTTCGAGCCGGACTTGTCGGTTTATATTTTTTTATTCCCATTTTCCCCTTCTTTCTATTTTTTAAGCTTGTTCTAACTCTTGAATAATTTCACCTTTTTTTAAAGTCACAATCGCTTTCTTCCAATCCGAACGCATCCCTTCACTTTTTCCCATTCTTCTTTTTTTACCATGCATAATCAGTGTATTCACTTTCGTTACACTCACTTTAAACAATTCTTCTACGGCTTTTTTAA
>JAGLYT010000378.1 GCA_023132075.1 bacterium | reverse complement strand
AAAATTTGCTATATCGTTCGAAATACATTTTACCTTCATTTTTTGTTTTGAATTTTGAATTTGTCTGTCTGCGTTTACGACAATATATGACGCGAGAGAAGAGAGTATATGCCCATTTGTGACAATTATGTAAAAAAAAACAGGATAAAAAATATTTGAATTTTGACAGGAGAAAAAAATGTCTTCCCGGAATAGCAGCTTTAAAACATATTTATTTGTAATATTATTAATTGTTGTAAGCCGTAAGTTTATCCATAATTATTCGGAACCGGAAAAGACTTTAAATTATAATAACGGGATAGAAAAATCTGAAAAAATAGTTAAGGTTGATGCCGGTAGTGGCGGGACTCATTATGATATGGGAATTATTTATGGGAAAAGTGATTTATATGCTCAAACGATGAAAGATTTTCAAGCGATAAAAAAACTTAAAGCAGTGCTCAAAACTAATCCTGATGATGCGGATGCTCATTATAATCTCGGGAAAGTTTATACGAAGCGGGGCTTGAATGATAAGGCAATAAAAGAATATAAAGAAACACTGAGAATAGAACCGGAACATGTAGAAGCTGATTGTGGGATTAAATTAGCTTCTTCGTTTTTAAGTAGACAGGAAAAGCTTATCAAAACGGAAAAGGAATTAAAAACTGCGGATATAAAGCCAGCCGGGAAGAAAGGGTATAAAAAATATGTCTTAATCCTTTTATTAATTTGTACAACAGTGGTGATATTAAGGAAAGTTTTACATAAAAAAACAATGGAAGAGTATAAAAAAATAATAAAAGTTAATCCGAAGAATGCAAAAGCTCATCTGGGCTTGGGAATTATTTATATGGAGAAAGATTTAAGTAATCTGGCAACGGAGGAGTTTAAGGAAGTAAGTAAAATAAATCCTGATTGTGGTGATGCTCATTGTTATCTTGGAATTATTTATTATCAAAGTGGTGTGTATAAAGAAGGAATAAAAGAGTTTAAGGAATCCCTCAGAGTTGATCCGGATTATAATGTAGATGCTCATTATGGCCTTGCGGAATCATATATGGAAGAGGGCCTTTATGAACAGGCAATAGGAGAATATAAAAAAGCAATTAAGATTAA
>JAGLYT010000377.1 GCA_023132075.1 bacterium | reverse complement strand
AATTTGCTATATCGTTCAAAACACAGTTCGCCTTTATTATTTATTTTTATCTTTGTCTTTTATTTTTTCAAACCAATAAAACTAATTTAAACAAATGTAACCAACCAACCGTCTTTAAGCCCTTGCTTTTTAATTTTGCTTACAGTATAATAATACGAAATAGGGTAATTGTTTTACTGGTTTTTATAAAAATTTACGGAGGATAAATGAAAAAGATAAAATTTTTGGGTACTGCAGGAGCCCGGTTTGTAGTAGCAAAACAACTGCGGGCTTCAGGCGGTTTGTGGATTGAATGGGAAGGAACAAATCTTATGGTAGATCCGGGACCGGGAACGCTGGTTAAATGTTTTAGCTCTAAACCTCGTCTTGATCCGGCAAAAATTGATGCTATCATTCTTACCCATCGCCATATAGATCATTCCACGGATATTAATGTTATGATTGAGGCAATGACTGATGGAGGATTTAAAAAAAGAGGAACGGTTTTTGTCCCTCAAGATGCGATCGAGGAAGATCCGGTAATTTTAAAATACGTACGCAATCACGCAGAAAAGATTGAAATTATGAAAGAGGGAAAGGAATACAAGGTAGATAACATTGTTTTTAATACCCCGATAAAACACATTCACGATGTTGAAACTTATGGATTAAATTTTAAAGATAAAAATAAAGTTATTCTTTCCATTATGAGTGACACCCTTTATTTTAAGGATTTGGAAAAATTCTATCCGGGAGAAATTCTGATAATTAATGTCGTTCGTTATGAAGAGAAGAAAAAAATTAAACATTTAAGTATCGATGATGTGGAAAAAATCATTATTAAAAACAAACCGGGAATAACTATTCTTACCCATTTTGGGATGACCATGCTTAAAGCCAATCCCTATGAGGTAGCAAAACATCTGGAAGAAAAACTAAAGATGAAAGTTATTGCCGCGTATGATGGAATGAGTTACATAATAGAGGAATAAAGACGGTTAAAAGACAGTTGATAAAGACAGTTTAATTAGTTACATTGGTTTTATTGGTTAAAGGATAAAAGAAAAAGACAGTTGATAGATGAGAGACGAAGGACGAAAGACAGGCACAAAGGCATCAAG
>JAGLYT010000376.1 GCA_023132075.1 bacterium | reverse complement strand
ATTTAAAACAATCAGCAATTGTCTTCGCAAGACTGTAAACTCTGATTTTGTGATCGTCTATTTCATGCTCTTCAATTCCAGCCTTCCATGCTTTAATATCAAAACGGTAAAATCTCACCGGGGGATACTTAATTCTATTGGCATGAGAACCTCGCGGAATAGCAATATCCACACACTTAGGTATTTCGTTTGTTAGTTCATGAAATGAAAAGGCTGATAGAAGACAAATCACACCCCTTGAAACTTGAAGGGATACGGTAACAAGGTCGGGATGGAAACCAATAATATAATTCGTTAGCCGGTAAAGACCCCGGGCAATTTTTTCAACCTTCCCTTCCTTTTCAAGAGCGGTAAGAGAATCAGGATGAAATCCAGCTTTTAGAATAGCAGAAAACCGGGCTACCCCACCATGGCTTTGAAAAAAGTTTATGAGTTCCTGTTTTCTTGTTTTCATTCGACCTCCGTATATTTTCTCACTACTTGTTAATAAGTATATACAATTTATACGGTTATGTCAATATTTTTCTTCTCCAAAAAGACAGAAAAAAATTAAATTGTTAATATTTCTTAATAACTTTTTTCAGAAAAGGATTATATTTTGCCGGTATTTTAAAAATTGTTAATTGTGGGAAAAAAAGAAAGAGGATAAGCTCACATTGTTCCTCACCTGCGACAAAGAAGTCTTCTTTTTCTTGAGGGGATAAAATCCCCTCATGAAAAAGAAAAACTCCCCGGGATGGTCAATGTTGATAACAAAAAATAGGACTGTTTCGTTTCTTTCTAGACTATCTTTTAAACTGTTTTTTAACGCTATGACGAGTAAAAAAGTATATAATCAAGACATAGAATACTAGCGATAATCCAGTACTAATTAGTGATAATCCAGTACTAATTTTGAAATAACTTGCCTGAGTTACTATTTTATAAAGGAGACATAAAGTAAATCCCAAACTCATAATAACCACAAGTTTCCTACCCCATTCTTTTAATTTCAAGAGTGCAATCCCTCCAATAAACCCCGGAGTATACAAAATCAATCCCCATAATAAATGAAGATGATATTCCCCCCTACTGTTAAAAGGCGGCATTGAAGGCGGCATTAC
>JAGLYT010000375.1 GCA_023132075.1 bacterium | reverse complement strand
GTACTTCACGTACTAATCCTTTTAGGAAAGAAGGGGATATAAAAAAATGTCAGGAAAATATAAAAAAATTAGGATTGGATGCGATTGTAGCTATGGGAGGGGAAGATACATTGGGAGTTGCTAATAAGCTTGGTAAAAAAGGTATTTCTTGTATAGGGGTTCCTAAAACTATGGATAATGATCTTTCTGCTACTGATTATACTTTTGGGTTTGATACCGCTGTTACGGTAGCTGTGGATGCAGCAGAGCGGTTAAAGGATACAGGGGCTTCCCATCGTCGGATTATGGTTTTAGAGGTAATGGGTAGACATGCAGGGTGGGTAGCTTTATTTGTAGGACTTGGTGCAGCAGCGGATTGGGTATTAATTCCGGAAAAAGAAATAGAAATAGATAAGATGTGTGAACAATTAAAGAAGGATTATAATAGAAAAAAAACAGCTTTAGTAATAGTTTCCGAAGGGGCAAAAATCCCTAATATGAATGGAGCGAAAGAAGAATTGGATCCGTTCGGACATATGATTTTGAAAAAAAGGGGAATAGGGGAAGATATAGCTAATATAATTGAAGAAAAAATAAAAGTGGAAACAAGGGTTGCGGTAATTGGACATATTCAGAGAGGAGGTTCTCCGACTTTATTCGATAGAATATTGGGAACGAGGGTTGGAGTAAAGGCTGCTGATTTAGTAGCAGAGGGAAAGTTTGGACAAATGGTGGCCTTGCAGGGAAATAAAATCGTGAGTGTTCCTTTGGAAGAGGCAGTATCTAAGCTGAAAACTGTTCCTGATGAATGGTGGAATTTAATTCAGGTGTTTTTTAAATAAGAATCGATTAAGAAAAAAATAGTTGTAGATTAAAAGAGAGATTTTTGATTGTTTATGTCAGAAATCTCTCTTTTTTTATAAAGGGAAAAAATAGTCCAAAGATTAAAAAAAGAAACAAAAGTCCATAGTCCATAGATAATAGACAAAGAATAAATACTAAATCCTAAATTCAAAATTTTAAATTCCCGCCATAACAGACTGGCGAGGCAAGCGAAACAAAAAAATGGAGGTAAAATGTGTTTCGAACGATGTAGCAAATTTTAGCGAAAATTAGCGTTAAAAAAATGG
>JAGLYT010000374.1 GCA_023132075.1 bacterium | reverse complement strand
TGGGCACGCAAAAACAAGCTAAAAAGGGGAAACTCGCTTTGCTGGGCGGGAAGTTGTTTTTTAGGTATTTTTATGATGAAATTACAATCTTATGCTAAGATAAATCTTTTTTTGGATGTAAAAAGAAAGAGGAAAGATGGTTATCATGATATTGAGACCATTTTTCAAACTATTAATCTGTATGATTGGATTTCTTTAGAGGTTTGTCCTAAAGAAATACTGATAGACAGTGATTGTTCTCAATTGCCGTTGGATGAAGGGAATTTAGCTTATAAAGCGGCAAAATTACTCAGGGATTATTCAGGGATAAGAAAAGGGGTGCAAATAGAAATAAAAAAAAGAATTCCTATCGGTGGCGGATTAGGAGGAGGGTCTTCTAATGCGGCGACGGTTCTTATTGGTTTAAATAAGATGTGGAATTTAAATTTATCCTTGCAGGAATTGTCTGGTCTGGCAGAAGGAATTGGATCAGATGTTCCCTTTTTTCTTCAGGGAGGAAGATGTTTGGCTACAGGCAGGGGAGAAAAGTTAGCGGTTCTTCCGAATAAACCGTTTTTTTGGATTTTATTGGTTTGTCCCGGTTTTGCTGTTTCCACTAAAGAAATTTACGAAAAATTAAATTTTAAGTTGACAAAAATAAAAAATAGTAATAAAATAACAAACACTTTAAATTGTTTAGATAATACTTATAAAATAGGGGAAAATCTTTTTAATAAATTGGAAAAGAAGGTTTTTGTTCTTTATCCGCAATTAAAAAGAATAAAAGAGGATTTGTTAGGAGAAGAGGCTATTCTGGGTAGTTTGGTTTCAGGAAGCGGTTCTTCTCTTTTTGGGATAGTTAAAGATAGAAAGGAGGGTAGAAAGATAAAAGAGAAGTTTAACAAAAAGTGTGCTGCTACCGTATATTTAGTAAAAACGGTATAATAAACAGGAATACCTGAGGGTTTTGCTGTAAAGAACAGAAGAGTTTGTTTGAAGAACAAATTAGATGTTTACATGGCATGATACTCTTGGTAAATAAAACAACGAAATGGTAGGAGGAGAGATGGAGATTACTGAAGTAAGGGTATTTCCCAGAAATGAAGAGAAGTTAAAAGCATATGTTACAATTACTTTTG
>JAGLYT010000373.1 GCA_023132075.1 bacterium | reverse complement strand
AAAACACATTTCGCCTTCATTTTTTGTTTGTAGTTGCTCAATTTATTGAGCAGAAATATTTGGGAGTTTGAAGTTGGGATTTTGGAGTTAAAAAAAATTATATCTTTTAAAATAAGGAGAGAACAGTGTACGAAATTTTAGAAAAGAAAATCCTTTGCCCGCAAATAAAAGAAATAGTTTTAGATACTCCGGCTATTGCTCAAAAGGCGCAAGCCGGGCAATTTATCGTTATCCGCATTGATGAAAAAGGAGAGAGGATTCCTCTTACCGTTGCTGATTATGATCGGGAAAAGGGAACAATGACGGTTATTTTTCAGGAAGCAGGAAAAACCACTCAGCAATTAGGGGCTTTAAATAAAGGAGATTTCATAATGGATGTTGCCGGCCCGATGGGTATTCCTTCCTCTGTGGAGAAAGTGGGAACGGTTGTTTGTGTGGGAGGAGGTGTAGGATCGGCAGCGCTTTATATATTACTTAAAGCATTTAAAAAAGCAGGAAATAAAACAGTAGCTATAATCGGGGCAAAAACTAAAGAGTTTTTATTCTGGGAAGAGAAGATAAAGTCTGTTGGTTCTGAAATGTTTATTACTACTGACGATGGTTCTTGCGGACGGAAGGGTTTTGTGACCGAAGAATTGGAATCTTTTATTAAAAAAGAAAAGTGTGATTTGATTTTTGCCGTAGGGCCGGTGGTAATGATGAATGCTGTTTGCCGGGTATCTGAGCCATATAAGATAAAAACCATAGTCAGCCTTAATTCGATAATGGTTGATGCTACGGGAATGTGCGGTGCCTGCCGGGTGGAAGTAGGGGGGGAGACGAAATTTGCCTGTGTGGACGGTCCGGACTTTGATGGGCATAAGGTTAATTTTCAGTTACTCTTACAGCGTCAAAAAATGTATTTAACAGAAGAAAAAACTATTTTAGACATGGGAAAAACAAATGAAGAAAGAGAATGTCGCTGTAACAATGAATAAACAACCTGCGGAAAAAAGGGTTGGTAATTTTAATGAAGTGGCTTTAGGGTATACTGAGGAACAGGCTATTGCCGAAGCAAGCCGGTGTCTTCAATGTAAGAAAGCTTTTTGTGTCAAAGGGTGTCCGGTAGAAATAGATATTCCCGGATTTA
>JAGLYT010000372.1 GCA_023132075.1 bacterium | reverse complement strand
GTTCTTCCCTTGGATATAGGGAAGAGGGTTCGTTTGGTGTACATGATATGGCTTTTACTATAGGGTATGCACAAAGGTTACCGATAGATTTGTTGTGGTCGGTAAAATCTTTTAGCACATGGAATTTAGAAAGATTGGATTTAGGTGGGGCGTTGAAAATAATTCAGCGTAAACTGGATAATGTATCCGCTACTGCTTTTGCTTTGGATATAGGATTAAAGTATAGGCTTCCTTTAAATCGTTTTCCTTTAACTGATGTAGGGTTAGTGTTTCAGAATATGGGAACGTCAATAAAATTTGATAAGGATGATGATCCGTTACCGTTTATGGTAAAATTAGGAATGGTTTCTAAGATAAGAAAAGGGGGGGCACATTTATTTGCAGGAGGGATAGACTTTAATTTTCCGCAAAGAGAAGAAATAAAAATGAATTTAGGATTTGAATATAGTTATAAAAACATGTATGCAGGCAGGTTAGGATATAAATATAATTATGATACAGCAGGATTAACCGCGGGTTTAGGTTTTTGCTATGAAAATTATCAGATAGATTATTCTTTTGGATTGGATGAGATATTAGGAGATATTCACAGAATTACTCTGGGATACCGGTTTAAATAATAGGCGGGTAAATTTCAGGGTTGAAATTGTATTACAAACTAAATTTCAATGTAATTGCCCAAAGAATTAGATTAAAAAATGTCAATTATTTTTGACATTATTTTTTATAAAAAGGAGTGAAAAAAGTGAAGAAGATAAAAGAAATGGTTATTAATAAATTGGAGAATTTAGGAAAAATGAAATTGAAAACAGTTATTTTGCTTTTAGCGTTTATAAGTATTGGTTATTTAATGTTAGTTATTTCCCTTTATGCAGCAGTACCGCAGATGATAAATTATCAGGGGAAGTTATTGAATAGTTCCGGTGAACCGGTAAGTGACGGGAATCGAAATATTACCTTTCGTATTTTTAATGTATCCAGTGGCGGCGGTGCTTTGTGGAGTGAAACCCAATCGGTAAATACACAGGATGGATTATTCAATGTCATTTTAGGTTCTGTTTCTGCAATTAGTTTAGATTTCAATCAGGATTACTGGTTAGAAGTGCAGGTAAGCGGTGATGGGGCAATGA
>JAGLYT010000371.1 GCA_023132075.1 bacterium | reverse complement strand
CGTTCGAAACACATTTTACCTTTATCATTCGTTTTCATCTTTGTCTTTCGTTTTGAATTTAGTATTTTAAATTTGTTTAAATTCGTTGATTAAATCTGTAGTCGCAGAGATTGCTCTGCTTATAAGTTTTTAGTTATTTTGTCTGTGTTTTTGTCTATGGACTATTGACTGTGGACTATGGACTGTCTTTATGTTTTTTGTCTGTCATTTGTGAACGGTAGTATAGGGGGGGAATAAAATATTAGAGTTGCTTTAGCTACTTTAGGTTGTAAAGTTAATCAATATGAGTCTCAATTGATACGTGAAAGAATAGGGACAGAAAAAGCGGAGTTTGTTCCTTTTAATTGTGCGGCGGATTTTTATATAATTAATACTTGCACTGTAACGGAGAAAAGTGACCGCAGGTCATGTTCTTTGATTAGAAAAGCTAAAAGGATAAATCCTTTTGCTTCTATTATTGTAACGGGTTGCTATGTAGAAAGAGATTATGAGTTAATAAAAAGTAAATTCCCTGATGTGTTACTTTTGTTTAATAATCAAAAAAAAGATATTGCTAAATATGTTATAGGGGAAAAAAGTATTAATCAGAAGAGTAAAGAAGGAATCGATAGTTTTTTCGGGCGTACCCGTGCATTTGTAAAAATTCAAGATGGGTGTGATGCTTTTTGTTCTTATTGTATCATTCCTTATGTGAGAAATAAAATTGTTAGTAGAAATTCTTGCGATGTTGTGGAAGAAGTAAAGAGATTGGTTTCAAATGGTTATAAAGAAATAGTTTTGGTGGGTATTCGTTTAGGTAAATATCAGTGGGGAAAAACAAAACTGGCTGAATTGATAAAGATGGTTGCTAAAATTAAAAATTTAGAACGAATTAGGCTTAGTTCCATTGAACCTCAAGATATAAATTTGGAGATATTGGAAATATTGGGAGACTGTTCAAAAATTTGTGATCATTTACATCTTCCTCTTCAAAGCGGGGATGCCTGGATTTTGAAAAAAATGGGGAGAAGGTATTCTCTTTCTCAATATGAGGAAATAGTATACAGGCTTAGAGAAAAAATTCCGGACATAGGGATTAGTACCGACATAATAACCGGTTTTCCCGGGGAAGAAAAAGATAATTTCCAAAAAGGAATTGATTTTATAAAAAAGATAGC
>JAGLYT010000370.1 GCA_023132075.1 bacterium | reverse complement strand
GAAGAAGTGGCTTCATCTAAAATCAAAATAGAAGGATTTCTCAAAATAGCCCGGGCAATAGCAATTCTTTGCTTCTGACCTCCGGATAACCTAACCCCCATTTCACCAATAACGGTGTCATATCCTTTAGGCAACTGAGTAATAAAACCATGTGCTTCCGCCATTTGAGCCGCACGAATTATTTCCTCTTCCGAAGCATCCATCTTTCCATAAGCAATATTATTTTTCAGGGTATCATTAAATAAAATCGTCTCCTGAGTAACAATTCCTACTCTTTTACGTAATGAACCCAAAGTAAAATTTTTTATATCATCCCCGTCTATAAGAATACTTCCGGTACTAGCATCGTAAAAGCGGAGTAATAAATTAACTATACTTGTTTTTCCCGCCCCCGAAGGACCGACAAAAGCTACAATTTGCCCTTTTTTTACAGTAAAATTTATATCTCTCAAAACATGTTTCTCTGAAGAATCATAACCAAAAAACAAATCTTTATAAACAATTTCCTTTCCAAAAGAGGTCAAAGGATATGCATCTTTTTTTTCTATTATTGTTGTTTTTTTATCTAAGATTTGGAATATTCTTTCAGCGGCCGCCATTGCCTGCTGAATTTTATTATTCATTTTAGAAAAATTTTTTATAGGATTATAAGTAGAAAATGCCGCTCCGACAAAAGCAAAAAAAGCCCCGGCGGTCCATAACCCGCGAATAACATCACTGCCGCCATACCAAACAACAAAAGAAACTCCCATTGCTCCCAAAAGTTCCATCACCGGAGAAGTCAATGCCTCCACTCGCATTGAACGCATTATTATATTAAAAAAATTACGATTTTCCTGTCCGAATTTTTTAATTTCATATTTTTCCATATTAAAAGCTTTTACTATTTTCACCCCGGTAACCGTCTCCTGTAATATAGTATAAATATCACCCATTTTTTTTTGGCCCTGCCTGCCAACCCTGCGTAATTTCCGGCCAAAATTCACAATGGGAATACTGGTTAACGGAAAAAGAAAAATAGCAATCAAGGCAAATTTCCAATGAAGATAAAAAAGCAACCCGGTTAAAAATATAACAGTAAATCCATCCCTTATAATAACAGCCGGAACCCTGGCTATTGCTTCGCGCAGTGCATATACATCATTGGTTAAACGGGACATTATT
>JAGLYT010000037.1 GCA_023132075.1 bacterium | reverse complement strand
CATAGCTTTCTTAATTGGAGCAGGTTTTTCCTCTACTTTCACTTTTATCGGAACCAATTTTTTAGTCAAATCATATTGGGCAAGAAAATATAAAATGCCACTTATTACAAAAGGTACTAACATAACTAATGCCATAGGAATTAAACCAGCAATTATTCCATAGAAAGATATTAAATATGATAATCCGATAAACGCCACACCCCCGGAAATAATACCTAACATTATCATTTTTATATCTGCTGACTTTTCTTTGGATGTCATTCGGTTTGCATACAAAATAGCCAATCCGACTATCCCTGCACCAAAAATCTCTCCTATAACAACTCCCCCCACCTGCCAGAAAAATACAATAAAAGTCACCGCAACTAAACTACTTATACTACTCCTTACTAACCTCCCCGCTCTCGTTACAGGTATAGGGTATCCTTCCTTTAACGCTGCTCTATTCATTGCCACAACCAATAAACTAGCCGCTAATCCTGCTATACTTAAAACCGTTGCTGCCATAATAAGCAGATCCGGCGATACAAATAGTAAAGAAGGAGGCAAAACCGTCCCTGCAACATACATAATAATGCCGGCCATCGGACCAAGGTAACTAATTAAATTTAACAATTGCTGTGAAAGAAATTTAGATAATACGTTTAAGAAATTGCCTTCTTGAACGCCTTTTAAAAACAACCTCAGATTCCTTACGCTTTTATCTGCCATCATCACTCTATTTAAATAATTATTACGCACATATAGCGTAGCAATCAATGTGCTAAAACCAACTACACCTAAAATTAACCAGGGTACCTGGCCTAAACCAAATGCTGTAAGAACGGACGTAACCACTGTTGTGTCTGATAATACGCTTAAACCCTGCCCGCCTATAATGTCAAATATCTGCCGATAGAGGAAATAGCCTATTATTGCTGCCCCTGTTATCGCAATACCTTTTACCAAATTCTGCAAATACCCCACTTTAAACTTTTCCTTCTCAATCGCTATACCTGTTTCTTTAAAACCGTGTATCTTTTCTATATTAGTCATTAAGTTTCTATACGATTCATTTACATTATCAATGTATTCAACATACATATCCATTTGTAGTATCTGCTGTTTCCAGTCATATTCCATTAATGCTTCATATAAATCTCTTTTTACACTTTCTGTTCCGGTAAGAAACTCAGCCAACAAGCCATCCATTTCAGTTAACATATGTTTTCTTTCCGCATCATTTGTTACACCTGTTAAAACTTTCTCTCTTAAACCAAAATATTCGACACTTAAATTATCAATATAATCGGCATATTCCTCCTGCTGTTTATTCATCCAGAGACGGTGTTTTTTAATTACTTTTTGTATCTCTGTTAACACATACGTTGTTTTTTCTTTTTGAAGCGCTTCTCCCGTTTCAGTCTTTCTAAATGCGTTTTCAAGCCAATTCATTCCTTCGGGAACAAGTTCGTTATAAGTTAAAAATACTTCATCCTGTAATGAATAAAAAGCTTCCCATACACCAGCTGCTCCTTTTCGTCCGACCCTGCCCTGAAACTGGATAAGCGAAGATTCAAATTCATCCAATGATGTTGATATAGCTAACATTCCTCCATATTCGGCTACCTCTTCGGCTAATTTTATATCCATACCCCTGCCCCCTAAAGGAGTCACTATGGTAATCATTCCCGGTTTGCCGGCTTGTTCAATAACATCATCAATTTCATCATAATTACTGGCGGTCATAATCCTTATATTATTTTCATCTAATTTTCTACCGGTTCTTTTTGCTTCGGCAATCAATTTACCCCTTAATTGTTCCGCTTCTTTGGTAAACCCGACTTTTACTAATATCGGCATACCTTCTTCATAACCATAGTCAGGTTCATTGTCTTCCATCCATTTGGAAGCAAAAGAATTGCCGGTAGCAAAGTGAGAATTTAATATTTCAGTGACTACTGCTTCGTCTTTTTCTCTTTGAGTCTTATATAAATTTACCGGATTTATTTCTTTTCTTAAGGTTTCCATCTCTCCTCCCAACTCAACCGTTTTCTTACCATACAAATTTTCCATTACTTCCTCATCTATAGTTGCACTTGTTCCGCTAAATCCAACCATATTAGATAAACTTAAAAATTTAGATATATTCTTAGTTGACATTGTTAATGCTTCCGGCTCTATCATTAATCCTTCTTTTGCCTCAAGTGCAGAATGCAGTCCACCCTGCCATCTTCTTCCGTATACAGGTTTCCCACTTTCAGCATCGATAATTACTACTTCCATTCTTTTAGTCTTCAAATTCAGTTCCAATTTATAATCTTTATCTGTCTCATAACAGTAATGTGCAGTTAAAGACATCTCTACATATCTTTTCCATTCAGCTATGACTAATTTCTTTTTTGCTTTCGTTAACCCCTCTAAAATACCCACCATTTCTAATTCTTTTATTAACTGCTTTTTTCCTTTAGATTCCAGCTTTACTCTTTTTTTATCTTTCATTACATTTATATAAGTTGGATTAAGTTTGAAAACATTACTCACCATTTTTTCTGCTTCTGACTGATAATGTAAAATGCGTTCCGATTCTGTAGCAAATTTTCCGGAAATACTATAAGGCATAGTTCTGTTATAATCTAACGGCGGATCTACTTCATCAATTAGAGTAAACCAATTCTTGGTCATAAAAACGCGTTGGCTTATATCGCTGGCCAATAAGTCATTTTCATATCTATGCACAAATCTGTCTGTAGTTCCATAAACCACATCTGCCTGGTAAACGTCTTTTTCACTCACTTCTTCAAAACTGTCTTTTTCTGCATTATAAATAAATCCCTGCGGCTGTCCATCTTTGCCTGATTTAACTAAACCTACTATTACGTTCAATAAAGAAAGGATTCGACCTGCTTCCAATGCATCTCTTTCTGCCAATGTATCTTCACTAGTTGATATTAGTACCCCTTCATTTTTACCTCTATCCTTAAATACCCTTAAATACGCAGCAGCAATTAACATTAATGTTTTTCCACCGCTGGTTTTTTGTTTTACAAACTGTTCCAATTCAGCTAATAAAAACGCCCCTTCTTTCTGGCTCTCATACAATTCACGCGGCCCAATACCTGCTTTCTTATCGGCTAAAGCAAGCGCTTTATTAAAATCTACAAACGCTTTCTCTATATGAGGCAGTCCCTTAGAGAACAAACGTTCAAATTCCGAAGAAACTTTTTTCTCCTTAATAATTCCTTTATATAAACCAATAAATAATTTTTTTACTTTTGTAAAAATTCCTTCCGGCCTGGCTTCCACTCCTTTTTCTACAGGGGGTTTAGCAACTTCTTTCACCGGAGGTTTTACTTCTGTTGCAGGTTTGGTTACTTCAACTTCTTTCAGTTCTTTCGGTTTGGCAACCTCAACAATTTCTTCTTCCGGCACAACCATTTCTTTTATTTCATCAATCCTGGTCATTAACTTACTTACTATCTCTTTATTTTCCGGTTGTTGACTTAACTTAGCAATCTTATCATTTAACTGTTTTTCAACATCCTCTCCTTTAGCCAGCCGTTGGATATACCCCTGAATAATAATTAACTCCGGAGTAATCTGAGCATAAGTAATACCCATTTCTATTAGTGCCTCTACCCGCTCTTTCAGTACAGCCGGCGCATAGGTTAACCAACCAACCGATACTTTTACTCCTGATTCCTTTAATTCATTTAAAAAAGTAATTCTTTCTTTTATTTCCTCTATACCTAGCTTTAATATTCTTTGATTAGTCGTCTTAAAACCTGCTGCCTCCAGCATTGCAATCTTTTCCATCCGTTCTTCAATAGCTTCCTCCCCCGCCACAAACGTATCTACAATTTCTTTTGCCTGCTCGTGCCCTACTCCCTGCACTTCCAATACCTCATGTAAGATAGCCCCGGCTAATTGTTTTTCGCTCACTCCTTTAATCATTGCTTTTAAAATAAATACATCCGGCCCATCTAAAAATGCCCCTACCCATGCTTTAAGCGTATTGGACTCATCCATAGTAAACCATTTACCTTCAATTACTTTCAACTTTTCCGGATTATTGATTAACTCATCCAATGCTTTTTGTATAGCAACGGATAATTCTTTATCTTCCAATTCCGTAAATTCGTCTTCTAATAAATTTAAAGCATTAATGACTTTTTGCTTTTGTTTTAGCGTTAAGCGAACTTTCCTTTGCTTTAATCCCAATCCGGCAATAATTGCATCGACCTCTTCTTCTATTCCCCAGTGTAATGCCTGAAAAGGGCGTAAAGTCCGGGCAAAAACATCCCCTATAATCCGTGCGAAACTTACTCCCTCCTCTACCGGTTTTGCTTCTACTTCCGGTGGTGTTACTACTTTTTCTACTTCTACCGCTTCCTCCGGTTGTATTGTTCTTGCCTGTTCTAATTCAGCAACTTTTTGATTAATCGCGTTAATATGAGTTTCTTTTGTTTCATCGGTTAAATATTCTGCTTTGTTTATTAAAGCAATTAATTGCTTTTGAGATTCTAAAATAACCGCAGGTTGTGTTTGCACGGACCACTCAGCTAATTCCTGTTCGATATGAACGGCTAATTTTTCTCTTTTTTCTTTTAATCTTTCCGGAGCCAGCTGACCGGCATATTGAGCAATTACCTCTTCCTGCGGGGCTTTAGCTATGTATACAATATTAGCCAAATCTCCCTTAGCCTGAGCAATTCTTTCTGTCAAAACCTTTTGTTCTGCCTCAAACCAGTACATTTTTAAATATTGCAGAACCTCCGCAATCCGGGCATTTCTCGCCTCATCTGAAATATCTTTCTTAACTTCAGCATTAACTATATCCACGGCCAGTTTTTGTAATTGTTCCGCAGAAGGTAATATTTCTTTTTGCCTGCTTTTTTCTAACTTTGTTTTCATTCCGCAAAGAGCAGCAATAGCTACATCATTTACTGCTTTGTTTAATGCAGAAGCACGGGTAATATCTTCCTGGCTTTCTTTAATGGCTGTTTGCAATAATTCCTTTTCTACAGTTACCCAGTATTGCTGTAAAGTTTTATTTATCTGGAGATAAAGTTTTTCTCCCGGTTGATATCCCAATTTAACAGCAACATTTGCCCACATTGCTTTTTGCCTTTTTGCTAACTGCCTGGGGGTAAGCTGAGAAATTTTTCTGTTTTCTTCAAGTCGTTGTTGCATTAATTCTAAAGCTTGTGCATTTTCTTCTGCCCAGGCAAGTTGAACTGCGTTGGAAGCAATTAATTCCCCTCGCTCTTCTTCCGCTATTTTTACTATATTACTCAAATCTGCTTTAGCCTGAGCAATCTTATCGGTTAAGACCTTCTCTTCAGCCGCAAACCAATACTCTTTTAAATATGGCAAAACCTCCTCAACTCGAGCATTTACCGCCCCTGATGAAACATCTTTTTCCAATTCAGCTGCAGCTATTTGTAAAGCTAATTCTTCTAATTTTTTATTATCGGGTAGTAATGTCTTTTTTTCTTTAACTCTTTCAAAATTCACTCTTAATCCGCAAAAAGTTGCAATAGCCGCATCGTTTACCGCTTTATTCACCTCAGCCGCATGAGAAATATCTTTTTCACTTTGGCTGATTGCTTCTTTCAATAATTCTCTTTCCACCTTGCGCCAGTATTTTTCCAAACCACTAAGTACCCTCTGATACTGCTCCTTCATCGCAGGGGTTAATTTCTCCTCTGCTATTTCTTCCTCCCCAAAAGCAATAATCCCTGCTTGTTCTTCCAAATGTTTCATTGGTAAAGGCACATTTTCTTTGTTTTGGCGAATATTTTCTTCCAGCCGTAATTTCAAATTTTCAAGGGCTTCTTTATTTTCTATTTTTGCTCTGCGGATACCTAACAGGCCACCTATTTTATCGGCAAATTTATCCGGTAATTTAGTTTTCTGCAATATAGGAACCGTTATAAAAAATAACATTATAGGGCTTAAACCAAATCCCATCATACTCACTCCGGCAGAAGCAGCTGCTCCTGCAGTTAAAAGAACAGCCGGGCCAAAACCCAAACTAATCCCAAAAGCAATTAAAGCTATTCCTGAAATAAAAAGATTAGTCCAGGAATCCGGTTTTCCGGGAGGGCCACCGATAATGGCTTTAAGTTTTTCACTGATATTCATTACTTTACCCACTACTCCCTCTTTGGGTTGAACAGGAGAAGTAGTCCCCGACTCCTTTTTAAAGAAAGAAAACAGAATAGTCACCGGAGTAAAAACCAGAGCTAAAATAGGCAGCATACCGAATGATAAACCATTAAAAAGAGTAAAAAGAAACGCCGCAAATACCACTCCTGAAGAAAGAACAAAAACCGGTTTGCCTAATTTGCTTGAAGCAAGATTTTGAGTAAAAGTTAAAACCCTTTGGTCAACTTTTCTAATAATATTCCTTATATCAAAACGGGAAGGAATTATGTGGGCTCCTGTTTTTTCATCCAATTCATTATTTAATTTTATGGCTCGATTATCCAGCGTATTGATAACCGTCCCTACTTTTTCTAACGATGCCTGAAGTTCTTTGCTTAAATCCTCCGGTACTTCCATAGTTTTATATTCGCGCCTTAAGCTGGAAATCTTTGTCCGAATTTCACTTAATTGCTGGTAAACCTGATTAACCTCTTCAGTTTCTACCTCTATATCTAAACCCTCAATAGCTGTTTGAATATTTTCCAAATCTTTGTTTATTTGTTCAGTCTCTCCCTGAAAATGAGCAATTATTTTAGTATCAAAAGGAACGGCTTCATCGGGAACCTCACCAGGAACTTCTGTAACCACCTCTGCGGGTTTTTTCACTTCTACTAGTTTTTCTTCTGCTACCTCTGCTACTTCTTCTGTCACCTTTGTAGTTACAAAAACCCCCTCTGCTTCTAACTCAGCTTTTAAATCCAGGGTTACTTTGTTTTCTTTCATCCATTTTCCTTTTCGCTCCCTCTCTTCAGTATTCACCTCTATATATTTAGCAACCTTCATTTCGGTATGTGATTTACCTGCCTGTCCCATTACCATGGGTATACCTGCCGCCATTTCACGCTTTCCCGCTACGGTAACTACCCGTTCTTTAATTTCACCTAATAATCTTCCCCGGGCTCGCCACATAAAATCAGCAAACAAGTTAACCGCGTTATCTATACCCTTTCCTACCCGTGTTTTTAAACTGCGTTCCCGTTTACCGGCCATTAATTCACTAATTTTCAAAGCATCGGTCATCCCTGCGGAAACATTCCTAATAACTGAATTTACATCTACTTCCATATTCTTTTTGTCCAAACTTTCCGTTTCTATGGTTTTATCTAATCCTTCTTTCATTGTCTGGCTCATCCGGGAAACAATCCTGCGCATATCCCTTTGATAACGATAAGTGAGCATTAGTTTATAAATTTGTACCTTAATTAAATCCGGAAGCAGAGGAACAGCCATATTTTTGTGCTGCTGGCTTTCCGCATAGCTGATATACTGGGCTTTAACCGAATTAAAGGCATCATCCAAAACACCGGTATTGGTTTGTTCATTTACATAAAAAATATTTTCCTCTCCTCGCTGCTCAATAACCTGTTGGGTAATCAGATTCACTAGTTTATTAGTTTTCAATTTTTTATATAAAAGTGCTTCCTCTGTCAACCCGGCAAGTTCTATATTTAATCCTTTTTCCAAACGGCTAATCATTTGTTGATAATATTCTGTACGTTGAACAGGGTCTTCTGCCTCTTTAGCCATTTTGCGGTAATTTTTAATTTCCTCTTTAATAAATAATCCGGCTAAAGCCTCCTGGCTAAAAAATTGTCTTATCCTTAAACCCTGAATAATGCGCTGAATAATATTTAATTCAGTAACTTCCGCTTTAAGAATATTCTTGCGGGAATTTTCTATTTTTTCATAAACCCTTGTAGCAAAAAGACCGCGATTTCTGGTGGCTAATCGGTAGCGGGAATCACTCCTTTCTAATCTATCCACTGCATATATTTTAAGGGCAATTGCTTTCTTATTAATCCCTGCCATCTTTCCATTTATGTCCTCTAATTGTTGCTCTAATTCTGATTTTTCCTCCTCTTTGACCGAGGCTTTAATTTTCTCTATTATTTCCCCTTGATCTTGAGTAAGTTGTATGTTTTGTTCTATCAAACTATTCATTTTGCGAAAAGCCGCCTCACCGGAATTTTCACCCAATACAAGTCCTTTCAATCTATCCACCAAGGAAGTTTGTGCAAATTGAATAAATGCTTCTTTTAAACTAATCTTTCCGGCTACCAGAGATTTAAATACAGGGATCATTTCCCGTATTCCACCCAACCGAGCTTCTATCCCCCGTTCAAAATCTATCATATCGGCAAACTTGCTTTCTCCTTTTTGATAACAAACTAATTTACATACCGAACCGGCATCACTTTGACGGGCAACCCGTCCTTCTCTTTGTTTGCCTTCTCCAATAGTTACATCATCCACCTGATAAACTTCCTGAAAACCATATACTTCCCGGGCAAATATCCGGCGTTCCATTGTTTCAAAATCAGCTAATACCTCCCGGCTAACTCCCCCTTCTCTTAACAAATTACGCACTGTACTAAAATATGTTTGAATATTTTTAATTTTTTCTTTTCGTATATCCATATTTCTCTCAGCTCTTAAATCACTGAGCATTTCTTCCATTAATAAAATAATACCTTCTGCTTTTTCCTCCGGTATTCCTACTTCGGACAACATCGTTTTTATCTGCTGACCGATTTCTTCAACATTAATGGTCTTAAAACCGGCATCGAAACCCCGTCCGATAGTCTTTCCTCCGATAAGGAATGTATCCGGCTGTCCGCCATATATACGAATATGTTCTATCTGGGAATCAGTAGTCGCAGCAGTAACTTTATAAATAAACAAGGTGTCCGCCGAACGATTACTCTCCATCTCTTCCATTTTTTTAACGGTAGTCTCCGGGCCAATTACTTTGATATTTCCATAAGCAAACCTTTTCTGATTCACTGCCGTTTCAATCTGTTCTATTATCCACTGGGCAGTATTATCCGAATTTAAAGCCATCATCATCGGTGCCCCTTTTCTGTCATTCTTCATCCGGGTAATCCAATTAATAATACTCTCCATAGTAGAAGAATCCGTGTCCCCGGAAATAAAACCCTCGTCTATGACTACACTTTCATAATGATTAGGAACCTCTATTCCGATAAGTGCCGGGTCTTTACCCGCTGTCCTGACTAATTCGTCCTTTACTACCTCACCAAAAGTTCCGCTCATTCCCGCTACCAGGCCGCCTGATTTAGCAGCTCGTTCAATAATAGAGTGAATAGTAAGACTATTATTAGTCTGCGATTCTCCCAGGATTTCTCCCTTAAAATTTCCAGCTCTATATTCTTTAATTTCTATGGCAGTCTGAATCCTTTGTTCCCGTTGATTAGTCCGGGCACCTGTAGCCGGCTCAATGCATTTACTTTCTATTTGACCATCCACCTCCTCAAATGCATACTGGTCATCACTCTTTCGTAAAAGTTGAGCAGTAAGCTGATCTTCTACCATTTGCCTGAACTTTTTATATTCACCTAAACTTAATCCCTCTTCCTGGGCAGTATCATAACACTGCTTAATTACAGATTCTGCCTCCGGAGCTATCGTTAGACTCCCCTTTCTGCCGGCAGTAAGATTAATTCGTACCAACCCTCCTTTGGTCAAAAATTCGCGATCTTCTCCTTTCTTATAAGCTTCTATTACTGCTTTATGAATCTCCTCTACCCCTTCCCCGATTAATTCTACAGCCAGCCAATCGGCAAAAATACCTCTTTTTAATTCCCCGTTGTTGAGGGG
>JAGLYT010000369.1 GCA_023132075.1 bacterium | reverse complement strand
TCTTTAGAATCTTATTACCGGGCCAAACAAGAGGAATTTCATCTAATTTATTTAGAACACCGTATAGAAGAAAGAAAAAAACCCTTAGTGAGAATAGTGGATATGGCTAAGGAATTGAGAAGAAATAACCGTAAAATTCTTTCAGGAGAATTACAGGCAGATATTTCTGAGCAAATAAAAGAATCCAGGCAAGTTATTTTATTTATGAACCGGCGTGGTTATTTTACCACTAATTTTTGTCGTAGTTGTGGTTATGTTTTGCGTTGTCCGCGGTGCAGTGTTGCTATGGTGTACCATTTAAAACAGGATGGGATGATTTGTCATTATTGCAATCATAAGGAAAAGGAACCCTCTTTATGTCCCGAATGCGGAAGTAAATATATGCGTAAATTCGGATATGGAACGGAAAAAATAGAAGAAGTGGTAAAAAAAATGTTTCCTTCTAAAAAAATACTTCGACTGGATTTAGATACTGCCTACAAAAAAAATACTTATCAAAAAATGTTTTCTTTATTTAAAAAAGGTAAAATAGATATTTTAATCGGGACACAAATGATTGTTAAAGGTTTTGATTTTCCGCAGGTTACTCTGGTAGGGGTAGTACTTGCCGATACAACCCTTTACCTTCCCAGTTTTCGTTCGGCGGAGATGACTTTTTCCTTGCTTACCCAGGTGGCCGGACGGGCAGGCAGAGGAAATGTTCCGGGTAAAGTAATTATTCAAACCTATAATCCTCAGCATTATAGTATTCAGGCAGCAGGGAAGCTGGATTATATCTCTTTTTATGAACAGGAAATTAAGTTTAGAAAGAATCTTGATTATCCGCCTTTTAAACACTTGATAAATTTAGTAGTAAGGGGAAAGAATGTTGATAGAGTGGAGAAAGAAATAGAAAATCTTAAATCTTCCTTGAAAGTGTGGATCAAAAGAGCGGGGCTAAACTTTACTATGTTGGGCCCGACGCCTGCACCTCGGGCTAAATTGTCGGGAAAATTTCGTTGGCAGATTTTAATAAAAATCGATAAAGAAGAAATGGCAAAACTTGTTTCTTTGTTGCGTCTTTACAAATGTGGAGGAGGGTTATATTTAAGTATTGATGTTGACCCCATGAATGTGTTATAAAATAAAAGACAGTTAAAAGACGGTTTAATTGGTTATATTGGTTTAGA
>JAGLYT010000368.1 GCA_023132075.1 bacterium | reverse complement strand
ATTACCGGACAGTTAGATGCTGATTATTCAGTCGGTATGTCATTAGCAGTGAGTGCTACTGTTACCGGAGGTAATGGCGCTGGTACAGGGCAGCAAACACTTATGAATACGAGTGCGGTGGATATTGTTACAGGGATGCACAATGAAAAAGACGGAAGTAGTGTTGTTGACTATACAACATCGGCATCCGGGGACTTTTTTCCGAGTGAAACAGGGACAGTTATGTACACGATTACCGACCAATAAAAAAGTGGAGAAAGGGGAACTTAAATGGTCTCCGGCATAAGGAAAAGAAAAACGATTATAAATCTTAAGAATGTAACTAAGAAATATTTTCAGAAAGAATTCTTTTTTAAAAAAAGAGAGATTGTAGCTATCAGCAATCTTAATTTACAAGTTAAAAAAGGTGAAATAATTGGTTTGATTGGGCCAAACGGTGCCGGCAAAACGACAATTATGAATATGATTGTCGGCTTCATTAAACCAAGTATGGGATGTGTCGAGGTTTTTGGCCAGGGAGTTAACCTTAACCGTTTAAAAAATTTCAGGGAGAAACTTGGATATTTACCGGAAACGCCCATTTTACATGATTATTTTAAAGTAGAAGATTTACTGGATTTTTATGCTTCTTTTTTTGGATTGACTGATAGGCAAAAAAAAGAAAGGATAGATGTTCTCCTTGAAGAACTGGGATTAGAATATAAAAGAAAAGAAACCGTAAAATCTTTGTCCATTGGTCAGAAGCGCATACTTGGATTGGCTCAATCGTTGATTAATGACCCGGAATTGCTTATATTGGATGAGCCAACGGTTTATCTTGACCCACTAATTTTAAATCGGTTCAGGTTAATGCTGATTAAATTAAGAGAAAAAGGCAAAACTATTTTTTTATCCTCCCATATTCTTTCCGAAGTAGAAAAATTATCTGATAGAGTAGCTATAATAAATAAAGGGAAACTGATAGCTTTGGAAGAGACTCGGGAATTAATTAAACGCGGTTCACTTAATGAAGAATTTTTAAGATTAATAAACGGTGATAAGGAATAAATATGCTCGATAGAATTAAGATAATTTGTTTAATAGCTAAAAATGTGTTTAAAGCCTCCTTACAGAATAGAGTAATGTATGGGCTTCTTTTTCTCTCTTTATTATTTGGTTCTATGGCTCATTTGCCATTTGTAGTGAAAGAA